>JBKJNS010000452.1:0-3107 GCA_046593455.1 Chitinophagales bacterium
TAAATTACTGTTTGCCAGTTTGTGCCCGAATGGTCAAATAATCTTACAGCAATTAACAAATACAAATTGATAACCGCTATTAAAAACAGAATTGCAACTGATGGTCTTCGGAAATTCATTCGATGAAGAAAAGAAAAACAATCGATAACAGAGAATGCGTATTAATAAATGAGAATGAATTCAAGCAATGGCTTAAACACCTTCAGCAGCCTCTTCTGCTTGCTGCTTCTTCTTATTACTAACATACCAGTAGTAACCTAATCCACCTACTAACAAGTAGGGCATAAAGAGTAAGTACATGATTCCTGTGTTAAGGCCTGCTGCAGTTTTATTTCCATCTTTAATTGAAGACTCTGCACTGGCTTTACACATAGCACATTGAGCTGAAGAAAAATTTATTGAGCAATTTAATAGCAACAATGAAAATGTGAGAGAGAGTAGGAGGCGCTTCATATCAATTTTATAATGCAACAAAGGTATGGCAAAATTTATCGCTTGAGCAGGATTTAATATTGTAAGGCGCTACACTTACCATTTGAACCTGATAGCGAATAAAAAAACCCCGCCAAAGCGGGGTTAATCTTTTAGAAGATGTACAGCTCCTTTAAGGGGTCTGATCAACAATTTTAATTGATCAAAAAATAAAGGATTACTTCTTCATGCTGTCAATCTTTTCAGTAGCTGCATCAGCAGTAGAGTCAATCGACTCTTTAGCCATATCAGCAACGGAATCCATTGCTTCCTGAACCATGCTTTCTGTTGCAGTGCTGTCTTCAACAAGGGTGCTGGTGGTACCTGATCCGCATCCTGCAAATGATAATGCAGCAGATGCAAAAAGAACTAAAAATACTTTTTTCATTGTTTTTTTGGTTTGTAATTTAAAGGTTAGAAATTGCGGGGGCAAAGATATAATAAGAATTCACATTACCGCATTTGAACTTACTTTTTTCTGAAAAGTATTGTTAACGGAACTCCCTGAAACTGAAATAGTGCCCTTAATTTATTCTCCAGAAACTGCTTATAAGTGTTTTTTACATCTTTGGGGAAATTTACATAAAATATAAATGTTGGGGCAGAACCGCTTACTTGTTCAATTCCTGAAAACTTAAATGCTATTCCTCTAACTGAAGGATGAGGAAACTGCCCCACCACTTTATACATTTCTTCTTTAAGAAGTTCAGCTTTAATAATTCGGCTTTTATTTTCAAATACTTCAAGAGCTGTTTCGATTACTTTAAAGACTCTTTGCTTTTCTTTTACTGAGGTATAGATAATAGGAACATCAACAAAAGGAGCAATCTTTCTTGAAATATCTTCGCTAAACTGTTTCATGGTGTTGGTTTCTTTTTTCATAAGATCCCATTTATTAACCACAATCACCAATCCCCTTTTCTTTTTAAGAATGGTTGAAAGAATAGAAATATCCTGACTGCCAATGCCTGATTGTGCATCAATCATTAGTATACAAATATGTGATTCTTCAATTGCTTTGATTGCACGTATGACTGCGTAAAATTCAATATCTTCATGAACCTTAGCCTTCTTACGTATTCCTGCTGTGTCAATAAGAATGAATTCTTTACCATAAAGTTTGTAATGGGAATTAATAGTGTCACGTGTGGTACCTGCAATTTCAGTTACAATATTTCTTTCTTCACCCATTAACACATTAATCATTGAAGATTTTCCAACATTGGGTTGACCCATTATGGCAATCCTTGGCATTCCTTCAGCGTATTCTGTTGCAGGAGTCTCAATATGTTTTACAACTTCATCCATCAGTTCGCCTGAACCGCTGCCGCTGATTGAAGAAATAAAAAATATCTTTTCAAAACCCAATGAATAAAATTCACTTGCTGCCAATAAACGCTGATGATTATCAACTTTATTAACTACGAGCAAAACATTTTTCGATTTTTTACGAAGCATGTTTGCTATGTCTTGCTCAAGATCTGTAATGCCTACGGTAACATCCACAACAAACAGAAGAAGCGTTGCTTCTTCCATTGCAATAAAAACCTGTTTCTTTATTTCCTTCTCAAAAATATCATCAGTGTGAGAAACAAAGCCACCGGTATCAATCACATTGAAAGATTTACCATTCCAATCACCAACGCCGTAGATTCTATCGCGAGTAACTCCCGATACGTCGTCAACAATCGCTTTTCTTTGACCAATCAATCGATTGAAGAGTGTTGATTTTCCAACGTTTGGTCTTCCTATAATTGCAATGGTGTTACTCATTTCAGTACCCGAAATATTTAAGTTTGTTAGGATCTTTCCTCCAATCGGGATTGACCTTTATTGTTAATCCAATAAAAATTTTCTTGTTTAAAAATTCTTCAATTGATTTTCTTGATTCAATTCCCAATTGCTTTATTGAAGAACCATTTTTACCAAGTAAAATTGCTTTCTGTGATTCGCGTTCCACAATAATATCTGCACGAATCTTTGTAATGTCAGGTTCATCTTTCCAATCCTGAATAATTACTTCTGTTGAGTAAGGAATCTCTTGATGAAATTGCTCGAATATTTTTTCTCTCACCATTTCAGCTACCAGAAATCTTTCCGACTTGTCGGTTAATTCATCAGCACCAAAAAAAGCTTCATGCTCGGGCAGTTTGCTTTCAATTGCTTTGAGCAGTTCTTCTAAATTTGTTTTTTGTAATGAAGAAATAATGATTACTTCTTCCACTCCAAAAATTCTCTTTGCTTCAGCAGTTACTTTTTCCAATTCTTCATTGCTTACCACATCACATTTATTGATAGCAACAATAACTGTAATTTCTGTTTTGTTGCTCAGTTTCACCAAATCTTCAATATCCGAAACCGTTTTGGAGGCATCAATTAAATACACAAGCACATCTGCATCTTCTTTTGAATCATCAACAGCCTTCATCATGCTTTTATGTAATTCATAAACAGGGTCAATTACACCGCGAGTATCAGAAAAAACAATCTGGTAATCTGCGGTTGTAAGAATTCCTTTTATTCTATGCCTGGTTGTTTGCGCCTTTGCGGTGATGATTGAAATTTTTTCGCCTATCAACGCATTCAACAATGTTGACTTGCCTGCATTGGGTTTGCCTATGATGGCAACGAATCCG
>JBKJNS010000515.1:0-2664 GCA_046593455.1 Chitinophagales bacterium
TCGCTATTGCAATTAATTCAGGTTTCAGAAAACCTCTGGCAACACTCAGTGGTGCATCATTCCTTACCAAATAAGATTTTGAAAAAACTGAGGTCAAAATCTGAATGCTTTTGTAAGCGAGTTTGTGCCGCTGCAAATCATTGATCACCATTCCAACACTTGACTTCTCATTCATCAATGATAGCAACTGAACAATTTGCTCATTGTTAAAATGATGAAGAAATAATGTAGTAGTGATTACATCATATTGCTTTATATTTTTTAAATGTTCAAATACATCACCCTGTATAAAATTTATTTCAGGAAAATCTTTGCAATTTAATTTTGAGTAGCTGATAGCGGCAGCACTTAAATCTATTGCTGTAAGTTTTAGTTTGATATCTTTCTTTCTTCCGCAAATAGATATTTGCTTAAGCATATCACCGCCACCACAACCCACATCGAGTATAGAAATTTCCCTTTGAGCGGTAAGCAATTGCTCAAACCCTTTAATAGTAATTGAATAACCACCAAGATATTTATTAATTGTATGCAGCTCACTGTAGTTTCGGAACAAATCCTTTTCAGGAATATTTTCACCATCCATTAACTCAGGCCCCGGATGCCGCTGTGAGAAATCTATCTTCATGCAGGCTGAAGGAGTGCTGTTTCAATGGTAATTCCAGGGCCAAAACCAGCAGCAAGAATTTTTTCTTTCTTCTTCCATTTCAATCCGTTTTTCCAAATTGATTTAAGCACAAATAAAATGGTGGGAGAAGACATGTTTCCAAATTCACTCAACACATTGTAAGAATGTTTTAAATCATCTTCATTAATTTGAATTGATTTTTGTGCTGCCTCCAAAATTTTTCTTCCTCCCGGATGCAGTGCCCAGTTTGTAATCTCTGATTTTTTTATCCTGAACTTCTTGAGAGCACGATTAATCATTTCCGATGATTCATCCTCAATTAACTGTGGAACTGAGGGATCGAGCCCCATTAAAAATCCATTTTCATTTGGTTTCCAGTTCATCAGCGATTCGCCTGCATGCAACACCTCTCCATAAAAACCTTTGATCTGCAATGCTGCCCCTTTATATTTTTTCTTTCTCTTTTCAGCAATAACAATTGCAGCCGCAGCACCATCAGCAAATAATGAATTAACTACCAGATTTTCATTATCAATTGCAGGCTGAAAATGAATAGAGCAAATTTCGACGGCAACAATTAACACCACTGCGTTTTTATTTGACTTGCAAATTGCATCAGCAATTTTTAGTGCATGAAAACTTGCATAACATCCCATAAAGTTGATACTTGTTCTCTCTGTATCAGTCTGCAAATTCAATTCCTTCATCAATTGAATATCTAAACCAGGTGCCGACATGCCAGTGCAACTTACAGTGATCAAATGCGAAACCGCAGGAGGTTTTGATTTTTTAAACGATGATTCAAACTCGTTCAGGCAATCTGTCACTGCTGCTACCGAAATTTTCACAGCGTTTTGATCGTAAACATTCAGCCGCTTACTCAACAGCGGGCTGCTTGAATCAGTTGCAAATAATTCAGGTGCATTGCCATTCATCGAGAAATCGGCAAGCACACTATGCCTAAACTTTATTCCGCTCTTATGATAAACGAGATTTGTTTTACGCGTTGCCTCTTCATTCAATTTAAAATACCTGATCATAAAATCTGCAATCACCTGTTGCGGATAACGGTATTGCGCCACTGCAGTTCCAATTGCTGCTATATAACTTCCTTCTTTATTATTGTTCTTCATCTAATTTTTTAAGTCAAATACATTTATGCAAGCTAACACAATCATCTTAATTTTACAAAGTGAAGAACCATAAGAACCATTTGATACCTCAAAAGGTTTAATAAAAACTAATCATTTACGTAAACAATATACTTAACAGTTGAACAATGGCAGATAAAATATTTAAAACAGAGGAAGAATGGAAGAATGACCTTGACCCTGAATCCTACTATGTGCTTCGTGAAAAAGGAACCGAACGTGCATTTACAGGCATTTATAACAACCATAAAGAAAACGGCACCTACGTTTGCAAAGCTTGCGGAACATCACTATTTAGTTCGAAAAATAAATTTGACAGCCATTGCGGTTGGCCGAGTTATTACGATGGAATTGATTCGGGTGCCATTGAAACCAAACCTGATTATTCACAGGGAATGATTCGCACCGAAATTACCTGTGCCAAATGTGGCGGCCATTTAGGTCACGTTTTTGAAGACGGCCCTCAGCCAACAGGTTTACGTTATTGTGTGAATTCACTTTCACTTGATTTCAAAAAAGAGTAGTAAATCTTTGCAACTGCAAATACTTTTCTTGCACTAACTTTTCACCATGAATAAATGGAGTAAAGTGTTTGCAAATGCATGTATAGGATTTTTATTTCTCCTGCATCTTCCTTTTTTGCGCGCCGATCCCGATTATAATTTATCAATTGGTCGTGATGCTTTTACTGATGAAGGATTGAATACAAGTCAGCTTCGCAATTACATTAATCACGGTTATCTTTCTTTTGATGAGTGCGATAACCTGATTAAGACTCCGCTATTTAATCTCTATCTTTTTCTCCCGCTCAAAATTTTTGGCGCTGATTTAATTGTTGCCCGGCTCAGTATTTTATTTTTTTTACTGCTGGTACTTTTTGTTTTT
>JBKJNS010000169.1:0-3348 GCA_046593455.1 Chitinophagales bacterium
GCATTACTCTGCGCAAGAGTGAGAAGTCGATAATTTTATTGAGTAGTTTTTTCATACTGCATTTCGGCTTACAAGAATTCAGTGAGGTTCATTTGCTAAACTCAAAACTTCGGCATAAAGGTTTTGTGAAATGAAAAATCGGGATTCAACAATCATATTCATCCAAGATGTTTCAGTGTATCAACATCTTGATGCAAATCATCAATATCGTAATGAGAAATCTCACGCACAAAAAGCAACTCGCGAAAAGCTTCCTGATCCATTTCGGCAAGAAAACTTGCCTTGCCAAAAGATAACCGCCGTTGCGAATAAAGCATTAATGCAATTTCCTTTTTCAATTCATCCTCTGTTAAATGAGATGCTGTGAGAATATCTTGAGAAATATTTACCATTACTTTTTTTTCAAAGTTAAAATGAAATTTGCAAGCAGAAAAGAATTATAAATTTATTCTAATCATTGTTCCCTTGGGATAAACTACCTCCATCAAAGTTAATCCCTGCGCTGCAGCAGAGAAATCTGTCTTATGCGGCTGTTTGCTTTCAAAAATTTCCTGCAATCTTTCGGCATTAATTTTTCCTCTTGCAAAACGAATGGAAGTTCCAACAATGCCGCGAACCATACCTCGTAAAAAACGATCGGCGGTGATGTTGAATCGCAGCAGTTTCATTTCATCATCCCAATGCCAGTGCGCATGTTTGATTTTGCAGATGGTGGTTTTTACCTGTGTTCTTCTTTTGCTAAAGGCAGCAAACTCAGTATGTGATTTAATAATCTTAGCTGCTTCATTTAATTTCTCCAATGGCAATTCATCATAAGGATAATAACAGATGATGTCAGTGATCAGTGGATTTTTTTCATAGGAAATAAGGTATTCGTATTTCCGCTCTGTGGCTTCAAAGCGTGCATTAAATTTTTCGCCGGCCGTAAAAACATTCCTAACAGCAATATCATCGGGCAACATAAAATTGATGCGGCGTAAAAAATATTTTGGGATTTCATTTCTGGTATCGAAGTGTGCAAAATTCTGATGTGCGTGCACACCGGCATCTGTTCTTCCCGAGGCAATCACAGTAATTTCATCCTGGAGCAACACAGAAAGTTTTTCATGCACAATTTCCTGAATGGTATCGGGGGTGTTATCCTGCCGCTGCCAGCCGTTAAAGCGGGTGCCTTTGTAAGAGAGTTCGATTACGTAGCGGGGCAATGATCAATTGTAAATTGTAAATAAAAATTATTTCTCGTCTTTGATATTCTTCTCCTTAATAATTCGGTCAATATCTCTGCGCAAATCAGGAATATCAATCGTGATAACTTGCCATAATATTTCAAGATCAATTTAAAAAAATTGATGAACAATACGATCTCTCAATCCTGCATAACCCTTAAAATCAATTTCAGGATAAAGATTTCTTTCCTCCGTAGAAAGAAGTTTAATTGCTTCACCAATTACCTGTAAATTCCGAATGATTGCGTCTTGGACTTGCAGATTCTCTTCGAATTTATTCTTAACAATTTGAATTGAATATTTTTCAATTCTCTCTACAGCATAAGCGATATCAAGAAACAATACATTACCCTCCCTCTTAGACATAAGTAAGTTCACGTTTTATTTGATTAGCAACTTTGCGAACGCGAATGCTTTCAATTGAAGTTGGTGTAAGCACATCAACCTTTCTTCCAAATATTTCTTCAAGCTCATCACAAAGTGTTATAAATTTTAAACCGATTGGTCTATTAAATTCAGCAACCAAATCAATATCACTTTCATCAGTGGCAGTATTTCTTGCGAATGAACCAAACAGCGCAAGCTTGCTCACTCCGTATTTCTCATTGAGATACGGAAGTTGTTTTCTTAATTCAGATGTAACAGATTCTTTGTCCCACTTCATGGTATAAAATTACGCAACTCCTTCGTAAATAATTGCAGCACCTTGCCCCACTCCCACACACATGGTTGCCAACCCAAACTTTGAATTTCTTTTTTTCATTTCATGAATGAGTGTAGTTGAAATTCTTGCACCGCTGCAACCAAGCGGATGACCCAGTGCAATGGCACCACCATTTACGTTTACTTTTTCTGCATTCAAATTCAAATCATGAATGCATGCGAGTGACTGTGATGCAAACGCTTCATTCAATTCCACCAAATCAATATCATCAACTTTTAATCCTGCACGCTGCAATGCCTTTTGAGTCGCAGGCACAGGACCAATTCCCATGTATGCAGGATCTACACCTGCAACTGCCATTGAAACAATTTTTGCCAGCGGTTGAAGATTGAATTGCTTTAATATTTTTTCATTACATAAAATTAAAACAGCAGCACCATCATTAATGCCTGAAGAATTACCTGCTGTTACACTGCCATCCTTTGTGAAAGCAGGTTTAAGTGATGCAAGCTTTTCAATTGATGTTGTACGAGGATGCTCATCTTTTGCAAATGAAATTTTTTCACCTTTTTCATTCACAACATCAACAGCTATTATTTCATCTTTAAATTTTTCTGCATCATGTGCCTGCTGATATTTTTGTTGGGAAAGGAAAGCAAATGCATCCTGCTCCTCTCTGTTGATGTTCCATTTTTTTGCAACATTCTCAGCAGTTTCTCCCATTGAAAACGGAAAATATTTCTCTGCTAACTTTTTATTGGTGAATCGCCAGCCGATGGTGCTGTCATAAATTTCTGCTTTTCTGCCGAATGCATTTTCCGATTTAGCCAATACAAACGGCGCACGGCTCATACTCTCTACGCCTCCGGCTAAATAAATTTCTCCATCGCCACAGGCAATGCCGCGGGCTGCATTCATAATCGCATCAAGTCCGCTGGCGCACAGGCGATTTACTGTAGTGCCTGCAACTGCAATTGGTAATCCTGCTAGCAACAATGCCATGCGCGCAACATTGCGATTGTCTTCACCGGCTTGGTTTGCATCACCAAGGATTACATCTTCAATAAGATTTACATCAATGTTTTTATTGCGATCTATGATCGCTTTGATCACCATGGCTGCTAAATCATCGGGGCGGGTATTGCTCAATGCGCCGCCATATCTTCCTATGGGAGTGCGCAATGCATCAACAACAAAAACTTCATTCATAAAATAAAATTAATGCTGCAAATTAGGAATGAAAGATGAAAGCAAGATGTTTGAAGAGAACACTTTTAGGCAAGTAGCTCCGCCGGAGTTTTTTACTCTGGTGTAGTTAAAAGTCTATTAGCAAAAAATTTCAAAACACAGCAAACGAATTTGCATTCAGGAATCTACTCCCTAATATTTCAGTACTGATATATTTTTTCAAAATTGTAAATCAGAATGCAAATTCGTTTGCTGTGTTTTGAAATTTTT
>JBKJNS010000221.1:0-3074 GCA_046593455.1 Chitinophagales bacterium
CTGCGCCAAGTGCAAGCAATGAAACGTAAGGGAAATTTTTTGTTGGATGCAGCCTTGCAAATACTTTAAAAAACTGTCCATCAACTGCGGCTGCATAAGGAACTCTTGAGTAGCCAAGAATTACTGCAAACAATGAAGAGAATGCAATCAGCAATACCAATGCAGTAGCGATTATGGCGGCTTCATTTCCATAGAGGGTTGCAATCACACTGCTTACAATAAACTCAGAGTGTTGCGCAACCTGCCAAGGGATTACGCGTGTGATGCTCAGGTTCATTAGTAAATACAGTACTGCAATTCCCGCAACAGAAATAAAAATACTGCGAGGTATATTGCGCTCAGGGTTTTTTATTTCACCACCCAAATGACAAACATTGTAATAGCCGAGATAACTATAAACAGTTTTTACAGATGCAGCACCAATCGCTACAAAAAATAGGGAACTGAAATCGGGTAACTCGACTGCAGATGAAAGCCAATTTTCGACCGGATGAGCATAACTCATTCCTCCAATAATGATCCACAGAATTGTTGCAATCACACTCAGCCAAAGGATCACACTTATTTTTCCAATAGTTTTTATTTCCCTGTAAAGAAGAATCACCAATACAATCACAATACTTCCCGAAAGAATTTTCTTTCCCAATTCATCAAGCGGAAAAATGAATGATGCATACTGTGAGAAACCAATTGCTCCGCTGGCAATTACAAGTGGCGCCTGCACACATGTTTGCCACACATAAAGGAATGAGAAAAATTTACCCCATTTGGTTCCATAAGCTTCCTTTAAAAAATTATAACTGCCGCCTGCTTTAGGATACGCCGATCCTAATTCACTCCATATAAATGCATCAACAAAAGAAATTGTTGCACCAAGCAACCAGGCCCATAAAAAGTTTTGTCCCATTGTACCAATCACCAATGGAATGGTTACAAACGGCCCAATGCCCACCATATCAATCATGTTGATGGAGGTGGCTTGCAACAGCGACATTTCACGTTTTAATTCTTTTTTCAATTCCATATTTTCTATAATACTGTTAAGAAAATAAACTTTACCACGGAGATCACAGAGTTTTTTTTCACAGAGTTTGCTCAATGATCTCTATGATTTCTTTTTCTTTGTGCACTCTGTGGTAAAACCATTTTACTTTTCACATTTGACCTTTCACTATTGTAATCCTGAGTTTATCCCTGCCTGACGGCAGGCAGAGAAGGATAAATTAGGCTCACCTATATTTGCCCGCTAAATGTAAAACCATAAACATGAAAAAATTATTAATCGCCATTACAGTTTTATTCATTGCCGGAAATATGAAAGCGCAAACGTTGAATATTCCTGCTCCAAGTCCTGTTGCAACTTTATCTCAGAATTTCGCTACCTCAAAAATTGAAATTACCTATAGCCGACCGGGCGTAAAGGATAGAGTAATTTTTGGAGGGCTGATTCCTTTTGATTCTTTGTGGCGCACAGGCGCAAATGCCTCTACCAAAATTTCTTTTGGAGAAGATGTAAAAGTGGAGGGCAAAAATGTTCCTGCAGGTAAATATGCACTCTATTCCATTCCCGGTAAAAATTCATGGACAATCATCCTATCAAAAGATACTTCGCTGTGGGGATCTGATGGATATAAGAAAGAGAATGATCTTGCGCGATTCACTGTTGCTTCACAGACTCTTCCTTTTTCTATGGAAACATTTACAATTGATGTTGCTAATATAAAACCCGACGCATGCGATATTGATATACTCTGGAATAAAACTTTTGTTCGCATGCATGTAACTGCAGATATTGATGCAAAGATTATGGCGCAGATTGATGTTGCTATGAAAGGAGAGAAGCCACCTTATGGTCAGGCAGCAAGTTATTATTTTGATAACGGAAAAGATTTAAATCAAGCTTATGTGTGGATTAACAAAGCAATTGAGGCTCGTCCCGAAGCGTATTGGTTAATGATTACAAAAGCAAAGATTGAATTGAAACTGGGTAAGAATAAAGAAGCAGCAATTACCGCACAACAAGCAAAGGAATTAGCATTGAAAGATAAAGATGATGACTATGCAAAGCAAGCTGATGCAATAATTGCCGATGCAAAGGCGAAAAAATAATTTGTGGAGTATGAAATAGTTTTTAAGCGGGTTATGAAACCCGCTTTTTTTATTCACTTTTTTCTGCCGGTTTGGTAAATGGTTGAATCAATAATGAGAGCAGCATTACTACCCCGCAGCCAATCAGGTTCAACCACAAAAATGCGACAGCATCCATCGAATACATGGTAATAATAAAAACTTCAGTGATAAGAGCTGAAATAAAAATTGCTGTTCCTTTCACCTTCTTCAGGAAAAAAGCAGTGAGAAATATTCCAAGAATATTCCCGTAAAAGAGTGAACCAAGAATATTTACTGCCTCAATCAAACTCCCAAGTTGATTTGCAGTTTGAGCAATACCAATTGCAAAAATTCCCCAGCAAAGTGTTGCCCACCTTGATGCATTCACGTAATGTTTTTCAGTTGCGTTTTTATTGACCGATCTTTTATAAATGTCAACTACAAAGGTGGAAGCGAGTGCATTTAATTCTGCTGTTGTTGAATTCCATGAAGCGCAAAATACCACGGCAATGAGTAAACCAATTAAACCATGCGGCAGGTAGTGCAACACAAAAGTGAGAAAGATGTAGTTTGTATCGTTTGCATCTGCAGCAGGAATTGTTTCTTTGATTACAGCGATGGCTTCGGTTCTCAACGCTTTTCCTTTTTCATTTGCTGCAAGTAGTTTTTTCTGTGCTTTATTTACTGCAACTTCATTTTTATCTTTTATACCTTCTATGATTGCATAAGCGTTTTCCTTCCGCACATTATTGAGTTGATCAAATTCATTTGTGATCGCTGTAAAGTCACTTGCATTTGGTGATGCTAAAACTTTTTCAACGAGTTTATCATTGAAGAATATGGGAGCAGGATTAAACTGATAAAATGCAAATACCAATACACCAATCATGAGAATTAAAAACTGCATCGGAATCTTAAGCATGCCGTTCATGAGTAAACCTAAACGACTTTGCGCCACGGATTTT
>JBKJNS010000303.1:0-4449 GCA_046593455.1 Chitinophagales bacterium
ATCGCATCGCTGTGATCATTTGGCGCAGCGTTTACTACAACTTGCCCAGAACCTACCTTTACATACAATCTACTAAGATTCGGATAGGCAGATAGCCATGCGTATGGTCTATTATTGTTGGGGTAATTGTTTGAGATATTAATTGAATCAGGTTTTGAAATAAAAACTGTGCAGCTTCCTTTAACAACATTATTTGAATCTGTAATTATCACTGTAATTTTTGAATAGTTTGCTATAACTATGGGTGTTCCATTGGTTCCTATGAGTTGTGATACATTATTAATTGGCGTAAGAGGTGGTGCAGCAATTGGAAATGTAATAGTTCCACCTGCTACCGGGGTATAAATTAGTTTGATACGATTGCCGTTTGTTGTAGTTGTTGTAGTAAGCATATAATTCCCGGCGGCATAAGCTAAAATTTCTAAAGTGTAATTGCCCGTAGCAACATCGATTCCAAGCCAGAGATAAGGTTTATTTAGTTGCATGTTCGTTAGTTTTTTTAGTGAGATTGTTTTTGAATTTATTAAATATTTCATTGACGTTAACATGAAGATAATTCTTATTGTCAAAGAACTTTGAAGTTGGTTTTATTCCGGCTTTAAATTCTGATCTGCCAATGTTTGGTAATGGGTTACTTCCCTCAACTAATGCTTTTCTTATATCTTCTACAGGCGGCAGTTCACCATTATATTTTCGATTTTGTTTCGCCCATTGCTGCAGTATGAAAATGATCCCTGTAATAATTGGTGCAGCCATGCTGCTTCCTGCAAGAATGCTAAAGTTAGAAGGAGCAATTCCGGTAGAGACCGTAACAAGTGCTGGTGCAGTAAAAAATTTCTGGTTTTCATTATCTGGATCAGGCCGTTGTGTAAATGGGGCGAGATCTTCGGCATCTACATCTTTTTTGTTACCTTTTGCTCTTGTTATTTTTCCTTGATGGCATGCTGCACCACATGCAATAACATCTTTGCAGTTTGCAGGATAAGCAAGACCGTATCCTGGTTCATCATTCTTTCCAAAAGCATCAAAATGATTGCCGCCGCTAACTACAACCGGAATGTTTGCGCAATGTAGTTCGTGTATAATTTTATAGAGCCGGTGGCTTTGCATTTCTTTATCATCATTCCAATTATCAAATGCATTGAACGATAGATTTACAACGCTGATCTTACGTTTATTTTGCTTGTCATTATTAAATTCAATTACTCCTTGCAGTGCATCGGCAACAATGGTCCAGCGGGTTTCAGAAAATTCCTTTTCAGTTAATTTAAAAGAAACAATTGGCGCACCCGGTACCATGCCTTCGATTTTATGCTTTTTATAATATGTTTTTGTTGCGGAAATAATTCCTGCTATGTGAGTACCATGCCCGTGCAAATCGTCCACGTCATTAGTATCTCCGTTAGAACTTAAACGAGTAATATTTTTATCGAGCAGATTGGGGTGTTTAGAAACTCCCGTATCAAGTAGAGCAATGCAGTAATTTTCTGAGATTGAGAGATCTTTTAATATTTCCGTTGTGTCCAATCCACCAGTTGATTCAAACTCGAATGGAAGTTCGATTTCGTTTGTCAGAACAAAGGGTTGCATGAGCTGAGGTGCTGCTACGTTCAGAAGATCTTTTCTCGCAGAAAGAAATTCCTCCATGGTTGTTATAGGTTTATGATTGTCTTCTGTTCCCATAAAAAGTATTTAGTGAGTTATAAAAGATTGATGATTACATTTTATTCCTAAAAATTATTAATTGTGTTTTTCATTTCCAAAATAATTTTCACAACGCAAATCTACCTCGCTGCATACCCCTCCCGCATCCCTGAAATCCGGCAATTTTGATATACCTGAATTCAGTGAAAGCAATGTGTAATAGTTCAAACTGAATTTTTCATCTTCACGAATAATCTTTTTAAGAGATGCAAGCAGCATTAACAACACAATGAAAATCAAAAAGTAAATCATCTTAGTCGTTTGCTTTTTATTTTCTGAAGTGAAGTTCATGATTGAATAATATTTTAACGAAGCAAAGATGCGATGCGCAAAATCTCAAGGCAATCACATGAAAGTAGATAAATGAAATTGCTAAATCTACTTCAGTAGGTATAAGCGAAAACAATCACCACATGCCCTTAAGAGCTGGTATGAATGCTTAAAATTATTTAGTGTGAATTGTAATTCGAAGAAAATTATTTGGGGAAAACTTTATTGATCGCATCGGTGCGTGAATGCACGTGCAGCTTCTCGTAGATGTGGCGCACATAAGTGCGAATTGTTTCAATACTTAAAAATAGTTTGTCGGCAATTTCTTTGTACTGAAAGCCCTTGGCAAGAAATTGCAGAATCTCTTTCTCACGTTCAGTAAGTGATTCATAATCTGTACTTGTTTTTCCTTTTTGAATGAATGAAGTAGCAACCAATCTTGCAATCTGCGGGCTCATGGGCGAACCACCTGCATGAATGTCTCTTATGGCATCAAAAAGTTTTTCGGGCTGTATATTTTTCAAAATATAACCGGTGGCTCCTGCGCAAAGTGAGTCAAATGTTTTTTCGGGCTCATCATAAGCCGTACACATAAGGTACTGTATTTTTGGTTTTAACGGTTTCATTTTCGCTACTGCTTTAATGCCGCTTACGCCGGGCAGGTTAATATCCATCAACACCACATCAACATGCAGGAGTTTGAATCCTTCTTCAAACTCCTCGGCATTCTCAAATGATGCTGCCCAGTTTATATCGGGTGATGTAGAAAGAATTTCCTGCAACGATTCTAATGTTTCAAGATCATCTTCAACAATTGCTACATTAATAGGCATGGCTTATATAATTTATGAGAACAAAATTACCCGCACACTTAACCTAACACAATAGCATAAAAGTAGATAAATGAATTTTAAAAATAAAAGAAGGAGTTATAAGAATGCAATTGATCAACTAAATCACCATTTAAGTATCCAAGCAAACACAAGCGGAGCTACAATGGTTGCATCTGATTCAACAATGAATTTCGTCCCTAGTGCTCGCGTTCAATTCCTAATTTTCCCCATGTAATTTTTTCATTGGGAAGTTTCAGCTTTATGTACCACGCAAAATATTGAATTGAAAATCGGATATAATTATTCGCAATTCAAAATTTAAATTCCTTTGCAAAAAATTTTGACTTGATCTTGCTCCGTATTTCAGGCAATTCAACAAAACCATTTTTAGAATTTATGAATCCTTTCACAAGCTCATTGTAAGGATCAATAATAAAAAGTTCTTTTACTCCGGCTTTTTCATACACGTCTTTCTTTTTACCGAGATCGTGTTCTCTGTTTGAGGGTGATAATATTTCAACAATCAAATCAGGCACACCTTCAAATCCGCCATCCGGATCTTTGTAACCACGATTCGATTTTGAAATGAAAAATATATCGGGTTGCACTGCATTGTTTTCATTTATAAAGACATCGAAAGGCGCCCAATACAATTCACCGTTTTTGGATTTTATAATAAAGCGATCGAGTATTCTGATGATCTTCTTTTGAATATCAAAATGTTTTGATGTTGGTTCTGGTGACATATAAAGAATGTTTTCAATTACTTCGCATTGTACACCTTCCGGCAACATGCGAAAAAGTTCTACTGCTGTTCTACGTGATCGAATAACTGATGTTTCCATAATGTTTCAAAATTACAATTTCATCCCGAATATTGGGGTTGATTTACCATCCGAGAATCCACGCAAACATCAGCGGAGCAACAATAGTAGCATCTGATTCCACAATAAATTTAGGTGTATGAATATCTAATTTCCCCCATGTAATTTTTTCATTTGGCACTGCTCCAGAATAAGAACCATAACTGGTAGTTGAATCAGATATTTGGCAAAAATAGCTCCAGAAAGGAATGTTTGTCATTTCCATATCCTGGTAAAGCATTGGAACAACACATATTGGAAAATCTCCTGCAATACCACCACCTACCTGAAAGAATCCAATGCCTTTGCCGCTTGAATTTTTTGGGTACCAGTCAGGTAACCAAACCATGTATTCAATACCTGATTTCATTGTGGAAGCCTTTATTTCATTTTTGATCACATACGATGAGAAAATATTTCCCATAGTGGAATCTTCCCAACCCGGCACTACCATTGGTAAGTTCATTTCAGCTGCTGCCAGCATCCATGAATCTTTTGGGTCTATTTCATAATATTGTTGCAACTCACCGCTCAATAATATTTTGTACATATATTCATGCGGGAAAAAGCGTTCGCCTTTGTCATCGGCATCTTTCCATATTTTATGAATATGTTTTTGCAATCTGCGAAATGCTTCTTCTTCAGGAATACAGGTATCAGTAACACGATTGTAATGGTTCTCTAAAAGATCCCATTCATCCTGAGGAGAAAGATCACGATAATTTGGAACGCGCTTATAATGTGAATGGGCAACCAGATTCATTATATCTTCTTCCAGG
>JBKJNS010000332.1:0-4794 GCA_046593455.1 Chitinophagales bacterium
CCTTGCAGTGTATAAGCGTAATCAATGCCTTGGACTTGTCGTGTGCCAAGCTCAACTCTTCCAAGGGGTCCGTGTTTGTAATAGAGATAGTTAGCTTCAGTTTCCCAAAGTAGTGTGTCAGCACTGCTATAAGCCGTTACCAATCGATTGTCATCATCATACACATACCAATGCACGAATTGATCAATACTATCTCTTTGATAATAAACTTTGTTGACTTTGCCGCTCACCAGATCATATTTGTAATCTATCCTTTTATAACGATTCTTTTGAGTCGTAAGTTTTTTATTATCCTGCTTGAGTGTTTTTACATTCCCAGCAATATCATAGCTGTAATGGGTTGCAAAATCGTAAACCGTTGAATCGCTATTGTAGGTTTGCTGAAAGATTGTTGAAACAACCCTGTTTATCCCCCGTCGCCGTGTCTCCGCCCGCAGCCTTTTTTGTGAGTGAGCGCGGGACACGGTGAATTTATATGTGCCATCATCTTCAAAACCCACTGTCTCAATAAATAATTTTCTCATAGTCTGTTGGATTAAATAAACCCTCCACTCCCGTTTAATAAATGTAGTTCAAATACCTCATGCAATTACAACCTTGCAAATTTTAAAAATCTTTTTTTGCAGCGGCGATATTTTTTTTCATCTCATCCACTTGTTTGTTGAGTGATTTTATCTGTTGATTCTTCTTCCAGATATTTTTCATAGCAAACAACCAACCTGCAATAAAGCCAAGCAGCAAAATTATTAAAGTGATTAGTGCCTGTGAGTTAGTGAAATCCCAAACAAGAAACTTCAATGAAATAGGTCCGGTGTTTTGTATAGCAAAAATTAGTGCAAGAATTAAAATGATGATGGTGATGATGTAGCCGCGGTGTAGCATAAAAATATTTTGTTTAAAATTAAAATTTGTTTTATAAAATTAATCGAATGTTATGCATGCTCTTTTTCAAAATGTGCAATCACCTGCTCATAATATTTAAAAGTTGTTTTGGCAATTGATTCCCAACTGAATTTCTGCAACACACGCTCTCTTCCTGCTTTCCCCAATTTTGTTGCCAGCGCTTCATCATCCATCAGCAAATTAATTTTAGCAGCGAAATCTTTTTGAAATGCTTCGGGGTCGGCCGGATTAAAATCAGTTCTTGAAATACTTTGCA
The DNA here is from genome assembly GCA_046593455.1 of Chitinophagales bacterium. Lineage (GTDB taxonomy): Bacteria > Bacteroidota > Bacteroidia > Chitinophagales > UBA10324 > JAJAYG01. The sequence continues at coordinate 1,160 of JBKJNS010000332.1, forward strand.
AAGGAATCAAATAACCGGTTGAGCCCTCCACAATAATTTCAGGGATTCCACCAACATGACTTCCTACTACAGGAGTTTCGCAAGACATGGCTTCGAGATTAATAATACCGAACGGCTCATACAAGGAAGGGCAAGCAAAAACTCTTGCATGTGTGTAAAGCACTTTTACTTTTTCGTGCGGCAACATTTCAGAAATTAAAATCACACCATCTCTTTGCTTGCGAAGTTCTGCAATCAATGCATCTGTTTCTTCTGCAATTTCTTTTGTATCGGGTGCTCCTGCACACAAAACCACCTGACAATCTTTGTTAAAATATTTTGCTGCGGCTATCAATTGCGAAATACCTTTTTGCCTTGTGATGCGACCAACAAAAAGAACAAACGGAATATCGGGATCAATTCCGTACTCACGCAGTAATTCATTATTGAAAGTGGGCTGATAAAATTCAGGATCAATTCCATTGTGAATCACAGTAACTTTTTCAGGTGCTACTCCATAGGCTTCAATCACATCATTGCGCATTTCCTGGCTCACAGCAATAACACCATCAGCAGTTTTGTAGGCATGTTGCTCAATCCATCTCGAAAGAAAATAACCATTGCCCAGTTGTTCTACTTTCCATGGGCGATGTGTTTCGAGACTGTGAGTGGTGAGCAGGAGGGGTGCCTGCAAAAGTTCACGCGAAAAAATTCCTGCGAGGTGTGTGTACCACGTGTGGCAATGAATTAGATCGGCTTGCGGAAGTGCTTGCGCCATTTCAACATTGCGACTCATGTTTTGAAACATCTTGAAATGCTGATTGCTTTCATCAGCCAAATCAGATAGTGAAGGATTTACTCCGAGCACATTCATGTGATCAAGATGTTCATTCTGATTTCCAAAACATCTTACCTCAAGCTCGGCAAGTTTTGCAAGTTCTTTAGAAAGAAAATCAACATGTACTCCTGCACCACCATAAATATTTGGCGGAAATTCATTGGTGAAGATTGCTATTTTCATTTTTAAAAGTTGAGCAGTAAAAAATTCTGTTGCTGATTTTTGACTTAGATTTTTTTCCCTTTCATAGCCTCCAGCATAACACTGTCCATCACCCTATGCGCAAATGGTTGAGTGAACTCATTCAACTCATCGAGTTTAAGATGAATTAAATCTTTATCGGCGCTATCCAAAACTTCTTCGAGCGCATTCATGTGCAAGCGCACACCTGCTATTTCTTCTTCATTAAGAATTGCAGTGTTGATCTTCAAAAACTTTTCTGCCGATTGTAGAACTTGTTGTGCTTCTGTTTTTGCTTCGAGCACTGCACGAATATTCATGTCTTCTTTTGCATGTGTGATGGAATCAAATAACATCTTCTCAACCTCTGTATCTGTTAAACCATATTGTGGTTTTACATCAATGCTTTGCTCAATGCCACTTCGTAATTCTTTGGCGCGCACTTTTAAAATTCCATCGGCATTTAAAATAAAACTGATCTCCACTTTTGGTAAACCTGCCGGCATTGGTGGAATGTTGTTGAGCGTAAACTCAGCAAGCTTGCGGTTGTCTTTAACCACATCGCGCTCACCCTGATATACAGCGATCTTCATATTCACCTGTCCGTCTTTCGATGTTGTGTATTGGCGCGCAGCGCTGGTTGGAATTTTTGAATTGCGCGAAATAATTACATCCATCAATTCACCCATTGTTTCAATACCAAGTGAGAGCGGAGTAACATCGAGCAATAAAATATCTTTTTGATTTCCTGCCAACACATCAGCTTGTATGGCTGCACCCAATGCCACCACTTCATCAGGATTCAAATCATCATAAACTTCTTTCCCAAAAAATTCTGCAACAGTTTTCTTTACTAATGGAATTCTTGTGGCACCACCAACCATTACAATATTGTCAATTGCATTTGCATCAAGCTTTGCATCTTTCAATGCCCGCTTCACGCACTGCATAGTTTTTTCAATGAGGTGTTGAGTGATGGATTCAAATTCTGGTTTTGATATATTACAGTTGAGAGAATCATGCATCCCTTCAAATTGAATATTATTTGAAAGAAAGATTTTTGCTTCTTCTGCTTTCAACCTCAGTGATTGACTTAAAGATTTATCCGCCAGTAATTTTTCTTCGGCAAGATTATTTTTTTGTAACCAGAAATCAACAATGACCCTGTCAAAATCATCGCCGCCTAAATATGTATCTCCATTGGTTGCAATCACTTCAAAAATTCCACCTGAATTTTCAGGATGAATTTTAAGAATTGAAATGTCAAAGGTGCCACCACCAAGGTCATAGACTGCAATTGTTTTTTCTTTACTTAATGTTCCTTCGATAAAACTTGTGCTGAGTTTATCGAAGTGCTCAGGATGACTGGTTGAGTTGTTTGATTTATAAGATAACCCGATACCATAAGCGAGCGAAGCAGCAGTTGGTTCATTAACAATGCGCAAGACTTCGAGGCCTGCTAATTTTCCTGCATCGCGGGTTGCCTGCCTTTGCGCATCATTAAAATAGGCAGGTACTGTGACCACTACTTTCTTCACTGCAGCATTCAAAACTTTTTCCGCTCGCTCTTTCAATTCTTTTAAAATGAGAGATGATAATTCGATGGGCGAATAAAATTTATTATCAACCCGAATCTTCACCAATTTGTCTTCATCTTCGTCAATGATTTTGTAACCGAAATAATTTTCTTTCCCCGAAACATCTTTATAAGATTTTCCCATCAACCCCTTTACAGAATAAATAGTGCGTTGCGGATCGGTGATAAGAAATTGCTTTGCTTCAGTACCAACAGTAATATTTCCTTGCTCTTGCTTACCCTCTAACTCCCTGAAGGGAGAACCGCTCTGCTCAAAATGCACAATGGAAGGAACCAAAGAATTTTTTCCATCTTCTTTAATGCACTCGGCTTTGCCGGTTTCTTTATTTACAAATGCAATGAGCGAATTTGTGGTGCCCAGATCTATGCCGCAAATAATTTCGCGCCTTTCAATTTTTGCTTCTTTGATGTTGATGGAAATTCTTGCCATGCAGAGTTTCGTGTTTTGAGTTTTGTGTTTTGAGTTTCTGAAATAAGTGAAACGCAAATGCAAGATTAAATTATTCGGCGAAGATAAGCTGAATGAAAACGGAGAAGCTTGTAGTGTTTTGTGTAGAAAAATTAGTATGCAAAAACAGATAAGGATTGGCGCACGGTGGCACTGATAATCACGGAGAAAAAATATAGAAGAAAATTTATTGCCGGATATTCATTTTTTAAGAACACAACCTCAGTGATTCTCCGTGCCTCCGTGCGAAAAAGAAAGATTTTTTAATCTCAATGCATCAAATACATTTTTCCAATGCCCTTCTTAAAATAGTTATCGGTGCCATTGTCATAATGATCCATTGGTTTGCCATTGAGCATGGCTTCTATTTTATAAAAATATATTCCGTTAGCGAGGCGATCACCATATTGATCGGTGCCATCAAAAGAATAGTCTGTGAGGTTATTACCAATATGCACGTTTCCTAATTCACCAATAAAAATTTCTTTCACTACTTTTCCTGTTACGGTATAAATCGTGATCTTCATTTGTTGCGGAACCTCGTAACCGGTGAGCGTAAATACAAATCTTGTTGAAGTGGTAAATGGATTTGG
>JBKJNS010000163.1:0-2779 GCA_046593455.1 Chitinophagales bacterium
TCTTCTCCAATTTCAACGCAACCTCAGGTGATATTGGTGTCCTCACGCATGAAGCAGGACATGCTTTTCAAACTTATTGCAGTCGCCATCTTGAGTTGGAAGAATATTTTTTCCCCACATCAGAAGCCGCAGAGATTCATTCGATGAGTATGGAATTTCTCACATGGCCGTGGATGAAATTGTTTTTCAATGGACAAACTGAGAAATACAAATTTGCACACCTCAGTCATTCATTAATGTTTTTACCCTATGGAGTTGCGGTTGATGAGTTTCAGCATTTTGTATATGAAAACCCTGATGCAACGCCGGTAGAAAGGAATTTGTATTGGAGAAGTTTGGAAAAAAAATATTTGCCACATCGCAATTATGATGGCAATGAATATTTGGAGAACGGCGGTTTCTGGCAGCGGCAAGCTCACATTTTCAAACATCCTTTCTACTATATTGATTATTGCCTTGCGCAAATTTGTGCTTTTCAGTTCTGGAAAAAATCAATTGACAATCACGAAACAGCAATGAAAGATTACATCGCTCTTTGCCGTGAAGGAGGCAGCAAACCATTTTTAGAATTGGTGAAGAGTGCAAATTTGAAATCGCCATTTGAAGAAGAAGCATTTGTTGAAACTGTTGCAGTGGTAAGTAATTGGCTCGATCAGGCAGATGCTTCCTTGTTAAACTAAAAGTTTAAATCATTTTTTATTTTAGTTGCTGTAGCTGTAGAACCAGGCATTTATGTTGGAATAAATACAAATTTTTTTTCAATTGAGATAACATCTAACAAATTGCCTGAACAACTCAACAACGTTAATTCTTAATTGCAGTTTGTTTCACTTACTTTTCACTTCACTAAACCAAAATTAACTATGCGATTTCTCCCACAATTATTTTTTATACTTTTTTCATTTGCATTACTTCAAACGGCTGATGCACAAATAATTTATTACAGCAATGCAACAAGCGGATCTCTGAGTTCTGTAGCTGCGAATGCAAGCGGAACATCACTCACCAGAGTAAACGGAGCAACTACTCCTTCATCTTCCTGCAGCACAGGATTTTCATCAACCAACTTTCCGAGCACAAGTGTTTTTTCAACTACTTTGCCAGCTATTGAAACTTCAGCAACAGCTGCAGATGGATATTCCTTAAATGTTACAAGTTTCAGCGTTGATCTAAGAAGGTCGGGCACCGGACCGGCAAATACCAGAATGGCTTATAGTACTGATGGTGGTACAACATGGATTAATCAGGGAAGTAACAAGTCACCTAAGAATGCTTCGTGCGGAACTACAAGTACTTACACCTGGACAAAAAGCATTACCGTGAATGCTCCTTCGAAACTTCAATTCAGAGTTTATGGATTTAAGGCAAGTAGTACAACGGGAACTTTGCAAATTCTCAATCTGAAAATAAACGGAACAGTTGTTTCTACCGGTTGTCCAATACCTGTGTCATTGTCTTCTTCAAATATTACATCTTCATCTGCAACTTTAAACTGGGGTGCCGTTTCGGGAGCGCTGAGTTATAATATTCAATATAGGCAATCGGGAAGTTTAACATGGATCACAGTTTCTTCAACAACAAATTCATTAACTGTTTCAGGGTTGAACGCAGCTACCTCTTACGAATTTCAGATTCAAACTGTTTGCACTGTTGATACAAGCAACTATTCAGTAATATCGTTATTCAACACTCTTGCATTAAACAATACGGTTTGCGATTCAACATTGTGGAATCATGTTTACAATAGTTACAGGTTGATTGTAAATAATCAATGTACTTCAGTAACAGGTGTAGTTAAAAATCTTATTTATGAAGCTGACGGCGACATTCATATTCGACTGAATGTTGATTCAGCATTTAAGTACATGATCAACAGTTACAATATCAGCGGTCAGTATGGCGATTTGGTTTGCGAGCCGGTTTGTGCAACCTCTGTTACACAGGAAAATGCAAAAGCCGCTTGCCTGAATTTTACCAACACTGTTTACATTCCTAATGTCGGCGAATATGTTGAGGTAATCGGAAGTTATGTTACTGACAATAATCATGGTTGGAATGAAATTCATCCTGTAACCAGCATCGCCATTATTTCAAAGCGACTATTGGATGAAAATGAAAACTCTTCGATGATCAGTAAAGTAACAGTGATACCTAATCCTTCAACAACTTTCATCAATTTTGGTTTGAATGAAATCCCGTCAACGCCTGTGTTTATTAATATAGTTGATGAATCGGGTCGCAATGCAGGACAATATCAGATTTTTGATTCGAAGGATTTAAGAATTACGACCAAGTATCTTCCATCAGGGATTTATTATTATTCAGTGAGGCAGCACAAAGAAAATGTTGCAACAGGAAGTTTTATTGTTGCGCACTAAAATATTTTTGAAGCATTTGATTTTCTTTCAGCTTAATAGATTGGTGAACTGAAATTTTTCACCGTCAAATAATCCTTTATCACTCAACTTCAATTGCGGAATTACGAGCAATGCCATAAAAGATAGAGTCATAAATGGTGTATTTAAAATTGATCCCATTTCTTTTGCCATTGCATCAATCTTTTCATATTCTGCTGCCACAAAATATCCATCTTTATTACTCATGATTCCTGCAACAGGTAATGGGAGAATTCTTGCGATTGAATTTGTTACAGCAGCCAATCCGCCTTTTGAATCAATTATGAGATTAACTGCTTTGCATATCATTTCATCATTAACGCCAACAGCAAGAATGTTGTGTGAATCGTGACCCACACAACTTGCAATGGCTCCATGCTTTA
>JBKJNS010000030.1:0-5032 GCA_046593455.1 Chitinophagales bacterium
GCAATACCAGAAAAATTATTGCGGGATGATACGACTTAAAGATGCTGACCAATCAAAAAAAATTAGAAGGTGATTTTTACAAACTGAAGGTAATTTTTTTTATAACTCGGAAGCACCACTTCATTTACCGAAATCTGCTTGCTATGCCGCGGCGCAACATTCACCCCTTTTCTATCTGCGTTAAAAATCTCTTTGCGTGCCTGCGTGCCCGCAGCATCTACATCATATGCTGTAACTGATTTTTGTCCGTTAGAAGCATCATTATAAATGAATGAAAGCTTCGAGGCACCAATCATTGTTAAAAAAGAAGAATAGTAACCGCCATCACCTTCTGTAGATTGCTTCTTGTGCAAGACTTGTTTCCATTCTACTGCGCCGGTGGGAGAGAATGAATAAACAATTATATCATCGTAGTGATAATAGTTTACAGTAAATCCATTTGTGCCACCAAAGCCGCCGATAGAGGTTGTAGTAAAAGATTCTGATGTTACAGATTCTGATTGTGCTAAAAATATTGCGCCTCCGTTTTTGGTTACAATTAAATCTTTATTTTGAAAATCATAAAAGCCATCATTCTTTTTTGGCGGAGAATTACCGGTGAGTGAAGTAATAAATTCGGGTGTATAAGCTTCAAACCTTTCTGTTAGCAAACTATCTGATCTGGAATCGAAAACAAAAAAATAAATACCATCTGATCTTGAACCGGGATCATTGGAATACATTCCTGAGAGCAAAACCTTTCCCGAAAGAAGATCTTGTTTAACAGAAGCGGCCGTGAGAAGAAAATTTTTATTTAATAAAACTGAATGATGGATTACTGTTCCATTATTCTTAAATGTGCTCAGCAATAATGATGTGTAATGAAAATCATTATTAAAATTTTTGATTTTATAATCGCCGCTAACCAGTGTTGCATTTCCGGCAGAATCAACTGCAGCCCAAAACGGGTCGGGGTGTTCGATCGAAGAAAGTTTCACTTTTGCGTCCCACAATTTTTTCATTTCATAATTAATACATGTCAAGTGTACGAGTCCATTGTTATCAAAATTTACATCCGCAAACCAAATAAGAATAAAGCTTTTATCAGGACTTAAAGCAAAATTAGGGCGCGGGGGTTGGCTCAAATAGTTTTTACTGATGGTATCACAGATAATACTTGCAGTGGGAGATTCAATTCTTGAGTTTGTTTTATAGGCTTTTAAAAATGTGGTTCCCTTCTCAGTAACCGTATAAAAAAATAAGGTAGAATCGGGGTAAAGAATTATTTCTTCAGTAACAATATTCTTCTCTTTATGCGGTACAACTTTTTTCCAATGCAGTTGCATGTTGTCATAGAAGCAACTGATCTGATCATCGTCTTTAATAATATCACGTACAAGAATGCCTTGATTGTTTCTTCCAAGCACTTCAACTTTTGAATAACCGGTTGTTACTTTTTGAGGAGTAGAAATAGCAATTTCCTGTGCACACAAATTTTTTGTGGCAATGAAAAAAAATAAAATGATGGTGAATGAAATAATGCCGCTCTTCATTGATTTAAAAATACGGTTCAAAGGTAAATGAAATTGAAAATGAAAATGGCAGCAATATTTTTGGATCAAAAATCAATTGATTATCGCCTTTAAAATTTTAGCACTTGTTAAAATCAACTCATTCAATTACGTTTGAACCGCATGTTATTCCTTAAAAATTATTTTTCATTTCTCATTCTGCTCCTCGCATTCTTTAGCAGCACAGATCGTCTAAATGCTCAAAGTAATACTGAATATGATTCTTCAAACTGTATTAAAGGCTGGAGCATTACACCAGTATTTCAATACGGTAAAATCTGGAAGCATACCGAAAAATTTCAACCAACCATTGATAACCACTCCCGTTGTTTTGAATTAGCGATCTCTAAACAAATGAATGGTAAACATGAATGGGAATATGCCAATCATTATCCGTTTTTAGGAGCAGCAATTGCTTATAACATTATTGGAAATGATAGCATAATTGGTGATGCCTACTCATTGTTGCCATACATTGAGTTGCCGATTGTAAGGGGTAAAAAATTCTTTGCAACCTTTAGAATAGGAACCGGCATCGCCTACCTCACTAAGCATTATGATGAAGTTGAAAACCCAATCAATAATGTAATTGCATCACACTTCAACAATACAACACAGTCATCTATCTCTGCAAATTGGAAAGCGAGTGATCATGTAACAATGCTATTTGGTGGTTCATTTACTCATTACTCAAGCGGTGCTGTTCGGCTTCCCAATCTGGGCATCAACATACCGGCCTGGCGCATTGGAATTCGCGTTACACCAAAGCCTTATTCCAGCAATGAATTTATTACCCATCAATTATCTGAAGTTCCGAAAAAGATTTTTATTAATGCTCAATTGGGTATCGGCTTTCAGGAACTTGGGGCACACAACGGACCTCTTTACAATGTTTTTGGGTTCGAACTCTCTGCAGGAAAAATGCTTGAACACTGGAACATGATTTCATTGGGAGTTTACGCAAACTATAAAGAATCGTCATTTGCTTTTATAAAACAGCAGGAGCTTTATTCCGATAATTTATTCCTTAACTCTTTAGGATGTGCTGCGTTTTTCAGAGATGATTTCATTTTTGGTAAAATCAGTCTGCCCATTTCATTAGGCTACTATTTTTATGCTCCTTCGCCATTACAATTAATTTTTTTCCAAAAAATTGGTGCCTGCTATAATTTCCCCATTGGTAAAAAAGAATTTTACCGAAGCATTTCAACAGGCGTTTATGTTACAGCCGGTGATTTCACCGCAGATTTTGTTTCGCTTGAATGCGGTTTCAGGTTCTAACATTACAAAGCTTCACCAAAAAAGAACTCCCGATTAATAGTAATAATCGGGAGCTGTTCATTTACCATTCCTTTCAAAAAATTATTTGAGGTCAAACTTTTTAGAACCGATTAAATAACCATCCTGATAAATTTCAGCGGTGTATGTTCCGGTCGTGAATGAAGATTGCTCTTGAAAATATGCGCATGGAACTGAAATTGCATTTTTGTAATTGAGTTTTGCTGTGGTCGAATAGGTGATCTGCTCATCTGTTTCTGCCTTAGTAAATACTCGGCTTGAATCTTTTGTTACAAGCGTACTACCATCCGGTGCAATAAATCTGATATAAAATATTTTCTTTCCCGGAAGTGCAATATCATTTTCGGGAACAGTAAAACAAACTCTCAATTGTGTTGCTTTGGAATCATTTTTTGTAGTCTTCTCCTTACCGTTTCCTTTTGTCCTTATCCCTGCTGCTTCAATTAAAGTTGGTTTTAATAATGAACCAATCAACACTCTTTTCTCAAGCACAGCATTTGAATCGGCGAGGTAGTTAATTGAATCTGCCTGCACCAATACAATTCTACCGAGCGAGTCTCTTTGAAACACGAGTAATTTATTATCAGCCTGCAATTGTGTAATCTGTTGCTGAAGTGTTGCAATAATATTTTGGAGATCTGCAATTTGTTTGGTGTATTCAGCATCAGTCATTTTATTTTTTTGAACTGCTGAAAGGAAACTGCCTCTGCAACGGCTTAGCTCACTTTCCTTAATTGCAAGAATGCTATCAAGCTGGCGATTCAATCCTTTATAAGATGCAAGAGTGTCCATCACCGCTTTGTATTTTGAATCGAGATCGGCAATGCGCAAACTGTCAGTTGTCATTCGTTCTTCCATCTTTAATTCCTGGGCTTTCTGCTGCGAATGGTTGTAAAAAATATAACCACCAAGGCCGGCGATTACAAGCAGAGCGAGATAAAAAATAATGGGAATACTTCTTTTTTCTTTTGACTCGCTTTGGGTTTCATTCTCACTCATTATTTCGAAATTTTTGGTGTTCAATAAATTTCGATAAAGCTATGAGTACCTCATGGCGCAGAGGAGAAATTGCATTGAATCTTAATAACAGCGAAATAATTATTTTCTGCTTTTGTAGACAACGAAATAATTTGCAGAGGGGGAAAAAAGCATTTTAATTTTAACGCTACTCTTCGCTTTGTTCAAATATTTTTTGGAGCAACTCATTCATCACTTTTATTTCTTTTGGCGAAAGGTTATAAAGCACCCCTTCAATTTCATGATCGCGTTTTTTAATTCGATCCAATAAATCTCTTCCTTTTTTGGTAATAGAAACTTCAACATGCCGGCGGTCTTTTTTATTTGCATCACGTACGATTAAACCCATTACTCTAAGGCGTTCGGCAATTCTTGAAACATCGCTGCTCTTATCAATCATTTTTTCTTTGATGAAATTGAGGTTACACTTTTCAGGGTGTTGCGTTTTAAGGATCCGAAGCAAATAAAATTGCTGCCAGGTAATTCCATACTCCGTCATTTGCTTCTGATAAAAATTTTCGAGCCAGCGGCTGGTAAATAAAATTCCTGCAATTGCTTTTTGGTATTCGCTTTTAAAATTGGAATCGGCAAGTGCCTTTTGAATCGGGTTCATTTCAATATTCAATTTAGATCAAATATATGTTGTAACACTTAATGTTGAAACATTTATTAATAATTTCGCATTCCTTGTTCCTTTATCTTTGCAATCCTTTTAAATACCAATATCTCCATGTCGCAACGCAAGATCAGAAAAGTAGCAATCCTTGGTTCAGGAGTTATGGGAAGCCGCATCGCCTGCCACTTTGCAAATATTGGTGTGCAGGTTTTGCTGCTCGACATTGCACCAAAAGAATTATCGGCAGAGGAAAAAGGAAAAGGACTTTCATTGGATCATGTTGCTGTGAAGAATCGAATTGTAAATGCTGCACTCCAATCCACATTAAAATCAAATCCGGCTGCGATCTATAAACAGTCCTCTTCAAAATTAATTACCACAGGAAATTTTTCTGATAACTTGAAAGACATTGCCGGTTGTGATTGGGTTATAGAAGTAGTGATAGAAAATCTCGACATCAAGAAAAAAATCTTTGATGAAGTAGAAAAATACAGAACCAAAGGAACCATTGTTTCTTCCAACACTTCTTCCATCCCAATTCACTTAATGG
>JBKJNS010000085.1:0-3066 GCA_046593455.1 Chitinophagales bacterium
CGGTAGTAAAAATATCTTCTTGATCACCACTCAATGCCACCCAGCGAAAAGGACCCTTCCCTTCACAAAACAACGGACGTATGTATGCAGGCACAAAGCCGGGAAAATCAAAAGCATTTTTCACACCTCGCTTATCATGCGCCTGACCGCGTAAATTATTTCCATAATCAAAAGTGATGGCACCGCGTTTTTGTAACTCGAGCATTTGATTCACATGCCTTGCCATAGTATCCAATGAGCGCGAAATATATTCTTCTGGATTTTTCTCACGCAGCATTTTTGCATCTGCAACTGAAAGTCCTTCGGGAAAATATCCGATGAGTTCATCATGCGCCGAAGTTTGATCAGTGAGTGTATCGGGTGTAATGTTTCGGTCAATCATACGCTGCAACAGGTCAACAACATTTCCGCAGTAAGCAATGGAGATGGCTTCGCCTTTTTCTTTTGCATCGAGCGACCAATTAATTGCTTCATTCAAATCGCTCGTCCATTTATCGAGGTAACGTGTTTCAATTCTTTTTTCAATTCGCCATTGTTCCATTTCTGCTGCAAGGCAAACACCTTCATTCATAATAATTGCAAGAGGTTGTGCACCACCCATTCCGCCGAGGCCGGCAGTAACATTTAGTTTTCCTTTTAATGAACCATTGTAATTTTTATTCGCAAGTGAGAGATACGTTTCATAAGTTCCCTGCACAATTCCCTGCGAGCCGATGTAGATCCATGAGCCGGCAGTCATTTGTCCATACATGATCAAACCTTTTTTATCCAACTCACGAAACACTTCCCATGTTGCCCACTTTGGAACCAGCATTGAATTAGAAATTAAAACACGCGGTGCATTTTTATGGGAAGGAAGAATGCCAACAGGTTTGCCCGATTGAATCAGCAGCGTTTCATCATCATTCAAATCAATGAGCGCTTTTAAAATTAAATCGAAACTTTCCCAGTTGCGCGCAGCTTTTCCTAATCCGCCATACACAATCAAATCTTCGGGGCGCTCTGCAACATCGGGATCAAGATTGTTTTGAATCATTCTATACGCAGCTTCCTGAATCCAACCTTTGCAGGTGAGTTGGCTGCCGCGCGGTGCATGAATAACTCTTTTACCTTGCACAGTAGCAGTTGAATTTATTATCGTAGAAGACATGTTGCAAAAAGATTTTTACAAAAGTAGGGCAATGAAAATTTGAATCATCAATCTTCAAAAAACAATCTTAGGAAAAAATTTTTGAGGACTTCTATTGCAGATTCAATTTCTTAAACTTTGTCTTTATCATTACCATCATTTGTTTCCTCTTCAGGATTATCGCTTTCTGTTGGAGCATTATCCACTGTTGAAGAAGCTTCGGGAAGATTTTTAGTATTTACCATCCATGATTCATGTTCTTTCATTAACATCGCTTCAACCTGATCAACAAATGCAGCCCGTACATTTATTTTAGGTTGGCCGTAAACACCGAGACGAGCATCAAACAAAAATTTTTCATGTCTCAAGTGTTCACATGTTTGCCTATAATCAATCCATAGATCCTGGTATTTAAATGTTTTAAGAATCGTAGATCCAATTGCAACAATTGCCGATATTGTTATAAGTGATATCTTGAGTATTTGGGCGAGAAGATCTTCATTCATTCCGCGCCCGTTAAATGAAAAAGCAAGTACAAGACTCTTTGCATCGAGTGCGGCAAGTATAGGTGTTATGGCTGCGAGTATGATCACAATCATTGTCCACTTTTTATATTGCTTCTGATTAAGACTTGCTTTGCGGTCATACCAATCCATTTGATCCTGATACCGGTTCTTGAGATACTCTTCAAATTTTTGGTTGTCCATGAGTTTGATTTTTTGTTCAGGAAATATAATGTGGAATTAAAAGTAGCAAATGAATTTTATTAGGGTAATTAGTTCTTCTTCAGTGTTTCTGCAATCAAGGTTTCAACCTCCGTAAGTTTATTAACTATTTCAATTGAATTATTGCCATCATTTGATTTGTGTTTGAGTAAATCAACAACAATCATAAGTGTGCTCATAGCGAGGTAATCAATTTTTTCCTGTCCGGTAAAACGCAATTGAAACTCATTGAATTTTTCGTTTATCATGGTTTCAGCTTCGCGCACTGCTGCTTCTTCTCCCGCACGTATCTTTAACGGATAACGCCGTTCGCCAAGTGTTACACTGATGCTTACCAATTCTTCCATAATTATTTTTTATCCTTCTGCCGAAAGTTTAGCAATCATTTTATCAATCTCCTTAATGTGCTCATTCAATTTTTGTCTCACCTCTTTTTTCTCTTCTTCCGAAACCGAAACGAGTGATCCTAATTTAAGTGAAGCCACTTCCTGTTCTAATTTTAAAATCCGGTTTTGCTTTTCTGAGTTTTCTTTTTGGAGTGAAATAATTTTTTCATCCTTTGCTGCCAAAGTATGATTCAATTTATCGAAACGATCGATCAGCCGCTTTGCTTTTATCAGCAAGTCATTTGCTTTCTTCAACACATCAACTGATGAATCCATTATTTAATTTTTAACCCGATTAAATCAACTGCGAATTACAGCACCTAAATCTTTTTCAAATGTTGAAACCAATTTTTGCATGGCTGCTTCAACTTCTTTTTCTGTGAGTGTTTTTGTTTCATCATTGAAATGAAAACTTACAGCATAAGATTTTTTTCCTTCTCCCAATTTTTCATCTTCATAAACATCAAACAAATTTACTTTTTGTAAAAGACTTTTTGTTTGCCTGAAAGCAAGCGTTTCAATTTCACCAAATGAAATCTTTTTATCAATCACCAATGCAAGATCACGGCGAACCGCCGGAAACTTTGACGGCTCTTTATAAATATTATGATGGCTTGCAACTTTTGAAAGCATTTCAAAATCAAACGCGGCGTAATAAACTTCCTTCTTAATATCAAAGTCTGCAACCATCTTTTGCTGCACATTGCCGAATGAAACCAATTCATTTTGCCCCAATGAATAACACAAGCCTTGCTGCCAGATTGCATTGTTTACTTCTGTTGAAGTGAATCTCGTGATACCGCATTTTTTAAAAATCATTTCAACC
>JBKJNS010000213.1:0-3368 GCA_046593455.1 Chitinophagales bacterium
AATCATTTTCAATTCCTTGATATGAAATTGTTACGCCGTTATCTTTTAGTTTGAAAGGCATCAAGAGCCAGTAACTATCATTCGCCCAAATTTTATAACCCCGATCCATGAAGTAAGCATTGCTGTCAGCTTGGGTGAGTTCAATTTTATTTCTAAAAACTTTTCCTTGTTTGGTATTGATGTTTGTGAGTATTATAAGTTGCTTGGCAGGAATTTCAATGCGCACATTGCCGGTGTATTTATCCCATAGTAAAGTTCTTTTACCAAAAAAAGTCCATTTAATAAAATGAGTGTTGTCCCAGTTTTGTTTTCCGCCCATGGCAATCATCACCGAGTCGGCGATGTTGTTAGCTCTTGCATCTTGCGCAAATGAATTTGTGATGCATAGAAAACATTGCATTGAAAACAAAATTGGAAAGAGGAAATATTTTTTCATTGGGTGAATTTAGAAATCAAATGATGTTATGATGCTGTACTTTCTTTGTCTTCAATTCTTGCTGTCACACTGAGTTTATCGAAGTGCTTTATATAAAATGCTTCTCCCGATTTCTCGGGATCATCATGACAAACGTTGATATTGAAATTGAAGATGTCAATCTAAATTTTAAGTTTAAAAATTCAAGCAGGATATTCCACAAAATTTTTATCCGTTTCACTCAACCACACCTTCACTTCATATTGCTTATCCAATTTATTCCTGATTTTATCATAGATAACAATGGCGATATTTTCTGCAGTGGGATTAAGATCACGAAATTCTTCTGTGTCTTCATTCAAATTCATGTGATCAAATTTATCCAGCACTTCGTTTTTAATAATCTCCTTTAGAATTTTTAGATCCATCACATAGCCGGTTTCGGGATTTATTTCTCCGGTAACTTTTACTTCCAGCAAATAATTATGACCGTGGTAAAGCGGATTGCTGCACAAGCCAAAAACTTCTTTGTTCTTTGCATCGTCCCAATCTTTTCTATAGAGGCGATGCGCTGCGTTAAATTGTTCTTTTCGGATTACTGCTACTTTCATTGAATTAGAATTTCTGCATCAAAGATAGATTGTAGAAATAAGATGCAAGGCGTAAGACTTAAGATGCAAGTCGCAAGACGTAAGACAAAAGATGTAAGACATAAGAAGTATGATGTGCGATGAATGACTTGCTACTTGCTACTTCCGACATGCGACTTAGTACTTCCGACTTATTTTTACACTGCTTAACTTGCATTCATTATTCAAATATCAATGGCTTTTAATTTTCATCCTAAATTATTTTACAGCATTCCCAATCTGCTTTTTATCAGTTGCCTGTTCGTAGGTGTAATTGGAGGAATGTATATTCATGATACAGTTGCAGGAATTCTCGTTGGTTGCGGATTTGGTTTTGTATTAATGGCAATTGCGAGATTTATTTTGGGGGCGAAAAAAAGAAAACATGATGCGCAACAAAATGAAACGCCCGTTGAATAAGCATTACTACCTGAAATTTTTTCTTCTACATTTGGCAAAAATTTTTTAAACATGAATTTTCCAGAAAACTTAAAGTACACCAAAGATCATGAATGGATTCGCGTTGAAGGCAACACCGGCACCATCGGCATCACCGATTTTGCACAGGGCGAATTGGGCGATATTGTTTATGTAGATGTTGCATCGGTTGGTCAAACGCTTGCTAAAGAAGCAGTGTTTGGTACAGTTGAAGCAGTAAAAACGGTGTCAGATTTATTTCTTCCGCTCACAGGAAAAATTCTGGAATTCAATTCTTCACTCAATGATAATCCCGATAAAGTGAACAAAGATCCCTATGGTGATGGATGGATGGTGAAAATTTCTATTGACAATGCAGCCGAAGTAAATGAACTGCTTGATGTTGCTGCTTACAAGAATTTGATCGGGCAATAATTATTGAGTACTGAGTCATGAGTAGTGAGTACTGAGTTTTGTCCCGAGTACTCGGGATGAATTTTGAATTTCTTGATTCTAACTTCTATTCTCTAATTTTCTATTTTCTATTTTCTATTTTCTATTTTTCGTATTACCTCTTAAGTCAAAAAAAAGGTTTGCTCAAAAATTTTTCCCTCTTCGCAATTTGGTTCGGCATCATTCTCTATTTGTCTTTTACCCCTTTAACAAACTGGCCCAAATCAAATGTGTTCGATAAATTATATTTCGATAAGATCGTACATGTATGCATGTATGCAATGTTGAGTATGCTCTTGCTGCGTGGATTTTTCAAACAACAAAATGAACAGCTTCCTCGTTTGAATTTTATTGTTGGTTCCATTATTTTTTGTGCTTTGGTAGGAATCAGTATTGAAATTTTTCAGCCGGTGTTAACCCGCTTCAGGAAATTTGAAATGCTCGACATGGTTGCTAATTCTATAGGATCCATCAGCGGATATTATTTTTTCAGATTTCTTGCACTGAAAAAATGGTTGCTATGAAGATTGAACATGATTAACTGCAAGTGAAGTAATTTCGATCACAGAATTTTTTTTGAAATGAAGTACCGTTTTCTTTTTGTCATTATTTTATTATTGAATGGAATGATTGCCTTTGCACAGCAACCGCAGGATGTTCAGTTAGCCGAACAATATTTCAGCAATGGCGAATATGATAAAGCAGTGGTGATGTATGAAAAACTACAGAGTAAAACTCCGGGCAATTCGCAGTTCTATCAAAACTATTTCAAGTGCCTCACAGAGTTAAAGCAATTTGATGAAGCTGAAAAGATGATCAGGAAGCAGATCAAAAAATTCCCTGATGATCTCAGTTATTATGTTGACCTCGGCAACACCTACCATCTGCAGGAAAATGAAAAGCAGGCAACAGCGCAATATGATGAAGCCATCAAATTGATAGCGCCCAACATGCCGCAGATAAATAAATTGGCGAATCGTTTTATAAGCTATGGATTGATTGATTATGGAATTGAAACTTATCTGCAAGCGCGCAAAATTTTTAATGCACAGAGTTCAGATTTGTATTTGAATGAACTCGCTGGTCTTTATCGCAGAAACGGAAATGTGAGTGCCACCATAAAAACATACATTGATATTCTTCAATCGGATCCTGCTCAAAAAGAACAAGTGCAAACAGATTTGCAACCATTGATTGAAGATGCGCAGTATTCAAAAGAGTTGCAATCAGAATTATACAGGCGCATTCAAAAAAATCCCGAAGTGGAACAATTGAATGACATGCTTGTGTGGTATTACATTCAGAAAAAAGATTTCACCTCGGCATTTCAGCAGGTAAAAGCATTGGATAAAAGAAATAAAGAAGAGGGGCAAAGGATTTATCAGTTTGCACAATCCGCTTTTGATGAAGGAAATTATGATGCAGCAATTGGTGCATACAAGTATATAATTTCT
>JBKJNS010000254.1:0-3818 GCA_046593455.1 Chitinophagales bacterium
TGATTATAATACCCCAAAGGGCGAGCTTATATACAACGGTAATTCAATGGACACCAATAGTGTTTATCGCGAGATGCAAATGTCTAATTCCAATGTAAGTATTTGTGATACACTAGGGAATCTTCTATTTTATTCTAATGGATTAACCATTGGAAACAAAAATTATGATACATTACAAAATGCTGTTAATTTTAATCCAGGGGCTGAAACGAATAACGATGAACCGTCCGGATTAAATAGTTGCCAACCCTTACTCATATTACCTGATCCGGGAAATTCACTGAGGTATTACATCTTTCATGAGAGTGGAGAATTTTTTTTCGCTTACAATACCTTTGAATTACAGCCGCTGCACTTAAGCTATAGTATTATTGATATGAATTTAGATGGCGGTCTTGGTGGAATAGTTGATACATTAAAGAATAAATACGCTATTGTTGATACATTGCTCCATGGAGGAATTACTGCTACAAGGCATGCCAATGGAAGAGATTGGTGGATAATTGTGCATCGTTTTTATAATGACAAATTCTATAAGCTACTTCTTACGCCAGATGGATTGCAAGGACCATATGAACAAACGATTGGTTCCTATCTGATTTATGATATAATCGTTCAAGCTACATTTTCACCAGACGGCTCAAAATATTGTATTTCCACTCATGGCGGATGGTTTGACTATTTTGATTTTGACAGGTGCACTGGTGAATTTTCAAATTATAAAACTGGTAACAGTTTCAACCTTGATTCTTTGGCTTTTTTTGGTTCTTCTTTTTCACCTAACAGTCGCTTTCTTTATGTATCCACTCAACTCAATTTATATCAGTATGACACTTGGGATTCAAATATGATTACCGATGTAGTGCATGTAGCTGCATGGGATTCTTTTTATGATCCCTTTTCCGTTGGACTCCCCGTTTGGTTTTTTATGCATCAAATTGCACCGGATGGAAAAATCTATGTATCAACTTGGGGCGGGTCACTTTATCTGAGTGTTATAAGTTCGCCAGATAGCTTAGGGGTAGCGTGTAACTTTGAGCAGCATTCAATTGTTCTTTCAGAGCCGGAACTTAATGTGAATATTCCTTCTTTTCCGAACTACGATTTAGGTCATCTTATTGGCTCCCTCTGTGATACATTGTACAACTCAACAAGCACAAAACCGAAATCATTAAGTTTTTCATTACAACCCAATCCTGTAACCGATTGGCTCAATATTATTTACAGAACAGATAAAGATGCTCTGTTAACTCTTTATAACATCAACGGTGAAGCTGTAGCTTCAGCAAGTTTATTTTATTACTTTAAAAATCGTTTGCTAAATGTTAGCCTATTGCCTCAAGGAATTTACTTGGCAGTAGTAACAGAAAATGGAGAAGAGGTTTGGAGTGAAAAAGTGGTCATCCTTCACTAAAGTTCCGGCAAATAAAATGGTGCTACATTGAAAAGCTGTAGTAGTAATATTTCGGCGTAAACAAAATTCAATAACCTAAAACTTTTCCTTCATCACCTTCTCCAACTCAAACATCTCATCCCTAAACTTCGCCGCTTCCATAAACTCCATCTCTTTTGCAGCGCGTTCCATATTTTTCTTTGCACTTGCAATTGATTTCTGCAATTGATCTTTGCTCATGTATTCAACAACGGGATCGGCAACTAAAGAATTTTCTTCGGGCTCCACATACGCATGGGGATCAACCATTTTCATTTGCAGCACTGCACCCTGCTTCATAATCTGGTCTTTCGATTTGTAAATTGTTTTGGGAGTAATGTTATGTTCAGTGTTATATTTAATTTGTTTTTCACGGCGGCGATTACATTCATCAATCGTGCGTTGCATGCTCTCTGTTGTTTCATCGGCATACATAATCACCAAACCATTTACGTTGCGCGCAGCACGACCTGCAATTTGCGTGAGCGATCTTTCATTCCTTAAAAAACCTTCTTTGTCAGCATCCATAATCGCAACGAGAGAAACTTCAGGAAGATCCAACCCTTCACGCAAAAGATTTACGCCAATGAGCACATCAAAATTCCCTAATCGCAGATCGCGTAGAATTTCTACACGGTCTAAGGTCTCCACTTCACTGTGAATATATCTGCAGCGAATATTTAAGCGAGTCATGTACTTGGCCAATTCTTCAGCCATGCGTTTGGTGAGTGTGGTAACAAGAATGCGATCACCTTGCTTGGTTCTTTCATCAATCATTTCCAACAAATCATCCACCTGATTTATACTTGGGCGCACTTCAATCGGTGGCTCTAATAATCCGGTTGGTCGCACCACTTGTTCTACAAATTCTCCTTCTGTTTGCTCGAGTTCATATTGACTTGGTGTTGCACTCACATAAATTATTTGCGGCGTAATGGCATCAAACTCCTGCCAGTTCAAAGGGCGATTATCCATTGCCGATGACAACCGAAAGCCGTACTCCACCAAAATTTGTTTTCGCGAACGATCACCGCCATACATAGCGCGGACTTGTGGCAGTGTTGCATGGCTTTCATCAATTACCATCAAAAAATCTTTCGGGAAATAATCCATCAAACAAAAAGGTCGCTCACCGGGATTTCTTCTGTCGAGATAACGTGAATAGTTTTCTATTCCCGAACAATAACCCAGCTCTTTCATCATCTCAATATCAAAAGTCACGCGCTCCCGAAGTCGTGTTGCTTCAATCACTTTACCGACTTGTTCAAAATATTCAACCTGCTTGCGCATGTCATCTTCAATCTCATTTACGATTTGATTGAACTGTTCCTTCGGTGTCAAATACATGTTTGCAGGAAAGATGGCAGCGTTCTCCACTCTGCCAATGCGTGTTCCGTTTTCTCTGCTGAAAGTTTCAATCTCTTCAATGAGATCGCCGAAAAAAGAAATTCGGTAACAGTAATCGGCATAGGGAAGAAAAATTTCCACGATGTCACCTTTTACTCTAAACGTGCCGCCTCTGCCATCTTCACTTCTCGAATACAAACTCGAAACAAGTTGGTGAAGCAAACTGTTTCTGCTGCGTGTTTCTCCCACTTGAAAGCGAATAATTCCATTGATGTATTCCGTTGGATTTCCAATTCCATAAATGCAACTCACTGATGCAAGCACAATGATGTCTCTTCTTCCGCTCATCAAACTTGAAGTAGTGCGCAGTCGCAACTTCTCTATTTCTTCATTGATAGAAAGATCTTTTTCAATGTAAGTATTGGTAGTGGGCAAGTAAGCTTCAGGCTGATAGTAATCGTAGTAGCTCACAAAATATTCCACCGCATTCTCGGGAAAAAATTGTTTGAACTCACCATACAATTGCGCAACCAATGTTTTGTTATGACTCAAAATCAAAGTTGGTTTCTGCACTTGTTGAATCACATTGGCGATGGTAAAAGTTTTTCCACTGCCGGTAACACCTAACAGCACCTGATGTTTGTCGCCATCATTTACGCCTTTAACAAGTTGTGCAATTGCTTCGGGCTGATCGCCTGTGGGTTGGAAGTCAGAGATGAGTTTGAATGGCACTTTGGATTTCGGAATGCGGATTTTTGATTTTTGATTTTCGCAAACACGATTAATAAACAGGAAGGCGAATTTCGGATATAGTTTTCATGTGCAGGTTAATTTTTAAAAATGAAAAATATTTCTGCTTCAATTCACCGAAGTGCAAATAAAAAAAACCGATAAAGGTTTTAAGCTTTATCGGTTTTAATTAAAGTGAAACTTAATTATGGAATCAGAAACCTGCTCTTAATCCAATAATAAAATTTCTTGCAGGCGCACTGATGCCTGAAGCAAATACACGATAGTTAGCATCGAGAATGTTTTCACA
>JBKJNS010000281.1:0-5786 GCA_046593455.1 Chitinophagales bacterium
TGCCACTACTGCTTCGCCAATTACATCGGCGGCGCGCGCACCAATAATGTGCACACCCAAAATTTCGTCAGTCGATTCATCAGCCAAAACTTTTAAGAAGCCATCAACATCCATTGCGGCTCTTGCTCTTCCGCTGGCGCGAAATGGAAAAGATCCTTTTTTGTAGGCAATCTTTTTTTGTTTCAACGCCTCTTCTGTTGCACCCACACTTGCAACTTCGGGCCAGGTATAAACTACATTGGGAATAAGGTTGTAATTGATGTGTGGCTTTTGTCCGGCAATAATTTCTGCTACCATCACGCCCTCATCTTCTGCTTTGTGTGCAAGCATGGCTCCGCGTATAACATCACCGATTGCAAACACTCCGCTCACTGAAGTTTCAAGATTTTCATTCACAGGGATTTTACCTTTGTCTAACGTGATCCCTATATTTTCTAATCCCAAATTATCGGTGTAGGGTTTTCTGCCAACAGCAACCAAACAATAATCGGCAGTGAAATTTACTTTGTCTTTTTCATCCGCCGCAGCTTTAGCGGAGGCGGACATATTTTCTGCAGAAACAACAACTCCATTATCATCAGCAACAGCACCGGTAACTTTATGCGAAAGAAAAAATTCGATTCCGAGTTTCGATAAACACTTTTGCAATTCCTTTCCTAAATCTTTATCCATTGTTGCAATCAGTGAATCGAAGTACTCGATGATTTTCACCTTGGTTCCAATGCGCGCATACACACTTGCGAGTTCGCAACCGATAACTCCGCCGCCAATTACAATCATCTCTTTCGGAATTTCTTTGAGTGATAATGCTTCGGTTGAAGTAATGATTCGCTTCTTATCAATTTCTACTCCCGAAAGTGAGGATGGTTTGCTTCCTGTTGCAATGATCACTTTTGCGGTTTCAATTTCTTGTACGCTGCCATCATCCCTTTTTACTGCAATTTTATTTTGAGAAACCTGCCTGCCGGCAGGCGCGGTGAAACTTCCTGTTCCTGTAAAAACATCAATCTTATTTTTCTTCATCAAAAAATTCAAGCCCGATGCATTTGTTTTTACCACTTCATTTTTCCTTTCAATCATTTTTAAAAAATCCACTGATAGATTTGAAAGATTAATTCCATGCGCATCAAAATTGTGCAGTGCATTATGATAATGTTCACTGGAATCGAGTAATGCTTTCGATGGAATGCAACCCACATTGGTGCAGGTGCCACCTAAAGTTGAATAGCGTTCAATGATTGCTGTCTTTATTCCCAACTGTGCGCACCTAATGGCTGCAACATAACCGCCCGGCCCCGAGCCAATAACTATAACATCGTATTTCATGATTCAAAAATATTGAGCCGCAAATTTACTTTATCATCTTCGCCTTGTTGGCATCTCTAAAAACTCTCCTCCTCTCTCCTTGGGAGAGATTAGAGTGAGGAAATAATAAGAGATGAGTTTTTAGAGATGCCTGGTGATGAAGAAAATAATTTGAGTTTTGTAATATGGTTGTAACTCTTTTCTTCGCACACCGTCACACTCGCAAATATTTGTTTTGTTATGAAGTTATTTTTCTTCTCCTTATTTTTTTTCTGCTGTTGTTTTAATCTTCATGCAGGAATTATACAGGGAAAACTTACCGATGAAAAAGATCAACCGCTTTCTTATGCAACTATTTATTTAAAGAACACCACCATTGGAACCACTTCAAATGACGATGGTTTTTATTCCATCAATGCGCCGGCAGGTGAATACGAAATTGTTTTTCAATACATCGGGTATAAAAAGTATTCGCAAAAAGTTTTGATGGGGAATGAAATTTTAACAGTAAATATTTCATTACAAAAAGAAAGTATTGAACTTAAAGAAATTGTTGTGGATGCAAATGCCGAAGATCCTGCGTACGCCATCATCAGAAAAGCACAAGCGAAAAGAAAATATTATCTCGATCAGGTTTATTCCTACTCTTGTAATGTATACATGAAAGGCATACAAGGATTAACAACCATCCCCGTAAAAGTGATGGGATTTAACACTGCCAAAAAAGGACTTGACTCAACAAAACTTGGAATTCTTTACCTCAGTGAATCAGAATCGCAATACAATTTTGAACGTACTGATAAGGTGAAAGAAATTGTTTACTCATCGAAAGTAAGTGGTGATAACAATGCATTTAGCTGGAACTCTGCTGCAGCTTTCAGCTCCAATTTTTATGAAAATCTGATTCCGCTTGGCGGAATTACTCCGCGTGGTTTGGTTTCGCCCATTGCAGAAAGTGCATTGCTCTTTTACAAATACAAATTGCTGGGTTCGTTCTACGAAGATGGATTGCTCATAAATAAAATTCAGGTTTTTCCAAAAAGAAAAACCGATCCTGTTTTCAGCGGCATCATCTACATCACTGAAGATTGGTGGAACATTCACTCACTCGATCTATTGGTAACAAAAAAAGCGCACCTTGATTTTATTGACTCACTTAGATTTACTGAAACATACAATCGCGTGAATGATACAACGTGGATGCCGCTCAATCAGGTGCTGCAATTCAACTTTGCAATTCTTGGCATCAAAGGCGACGGAAAATTTCTCGGCGTGTTTTCCAACTACAATCTTGCTCCCGGTTTTTCAAAAGATTTTTTTGATGCTGAAAGATTGAGAGTGAATGATGATGCCAACAAAAAAGATTCATTGTATTGGGTAGATCACCGCCCTGTTCCGCTTACCATTAATGAGAAAACAGATTACAAAAAGAAAGACAGCTTGCATGTAATTGAAAATTCAAAACCATTTCTCGATTCAGTTGACAAAAAGAATAACAAATTCCAAATTCAGGATGTGCTGCTTGGCTACAACTATCAAAATAGTTTTCATAAACTTTCTTACGACTGGAAGAATCCGCTGCTCGGATTATCCTACAACACAGTGGAGGGTTTAAACCTTACACTCCGAAATTCATTCACCAAAGAATTTGAAGATCGCAGAAGGTGGAATATTAATGGTGATGTGCGTTACGGTTTCAGCAATAAAAAATTGGGAGCCCGTGCTTTATATACTTATGATGATGATTTAATCCATCATCAGCAATGGCATATTGAAGCAGGAGTATTTCCTACTCAAATAAATAAAGAGCAACCAATAACTGAATTGATAAATGCCGGTTACACATTAATTGCGAATCAAAATTTTATTAAGTTTTACGAAAAAAGATTTGTTGCATTTCAGCACAAGAGAGAATGGTTCAATGGCTTTCAGCTTGCAACAGCAATTTCTTACAGCGACCGATTGCCATTAGAGAATTCAACTGATTATTCTTTTGATTGGGTTGGTGACAATTCATTTACTCCCAATAATTATTTCAATAATCCCAATGCAGATACATTGGTGCGCACGCAAGCAATCATTTTGAATCTTAAAGCAAACATCACCATTGGTCAAACCTATATCAGCAGACCGGGCCGCAGAATTATTACCAGTTCAAAATTCCCGACCTTCAGTATTCATTATTCAAAAGGTATTCATGTATTGGGCAGTGATGTAGATTTTGATTTTATTGAAACAGGTATCACACATGATTTTGATTTTGGATTGATTGGCAGCGCGAATTTTAATTTTAATGCGGGAACATTTTTGAATAATAAAGAAACAAGTTTCATTGACTACAAACATTTTCATGGCAACCAAACAATTTTTGGTGCTCATTATCAAAATGGATTTCAGTTGTTGCAATATTATAATTACAGTAGCAACCAATCGTGGCTCGAAGGACATTATGAGCATCACTTCGGTGGTTTTATTTTAAACAAAATTCCTTTGATAAAAAAATTAAATCTTCAGGAAGTTGCCGGTGCGCACGTTCTGATCACCAATGATATTCAATACTTCGAACTTGATATTGGTGTTGAACATCTGTTTAAAGTTTTGAGGATTGATCTTGTTCTTCCATATAGCAGTGAAGAAAAATTTCAACCGGGATTTTTGATTGGGATTAATTTGAATGGCGGAATTTCTGTTGAGTGATGGAGAACCGGATTTCAAATTTTTAAATACTCCTCTAATCATCGTTCTGTTTCAAACAAATATTACACATGCATGCTACTTATTGAAAAATAACTTTAGCTTTATCGTAAATTCTGCTCTATGAAAAATTTACTTCGTTGCAGTTTTACTACACTGCTCTTCAGTTTTCTTTTTTCATGCGAAAAAAATCATCTCGCTGCTCCTGAAAATACTTATAAATGGGGTCCCATACTTCCTCTTATTCCTTACGATTATGTTACAGCAATTACCAACGCACCCGATTGGTTTACCGATTCGCTGACACCACTTGAAAATCCGATAACAAATGACGGGGCCACCTTAGGCAGAGTATTGTTTTACGACAAACTTCTTTCAAACAATAATTCGGTAGCATGTGCCTCATGCCATTCGGCACAATATAGTTATGGTGATTCAAAAGCGTTCAGCACAGGTTACAATCAGGAGGTAACTTTGAGAAACGCAATTCCGATTATCAACCTCAGCCAATCATCTTCTTATTTTTGGGATACCCGCATTGATAAATTGGAAACGATGGTAATTCAACCGGTAAAAAATCATATTGAAATGGGAATAGAAGATATTGGCGAACTGCTTCCCAAACTTGAAGACGCACAATATTATGGGCCATTGTTTAAGAAAGCGTTTGGAAGTGATTACATAGATAAAGAAGGAATAAGAGCCGCACTTGCACAATATCTTCGAGCATTAATAACGTACCAATCAAAATATGATGAGGGAAAGAAAATCAATTTTACCAACTATAATGAAGAAGAAAACCGCGGGAGAACTTTGTTTTTTGATTTATTGCCCTGCGGCGATTGCCATGATAAAAATCTTCTTGGAGGAAAAGGTATTGCAGCAAATATTGGTTTAGATATAGACTATTTAGATGATGGAGTAGGTGATTTAACCGGCAAAGAAAAAAATGACGGCGATTTTAAAATTCCTTCGTTGCGTAACATTGCTGTTACTGCACCTTACATGCATGATGGAAGGTTTACAACACTCGATGAAGTGGTTCACTTTTACAATGAAAAAATTACAGCAAACCCCAACCTAAGTTTTCCATTGAGTGAAAATGCCGTTGTTGTAGCCGATAGTGGATATGGAAATTCATCAACTGTAGTAACTCAGCCCGATCCTGTAATTCCCAAAACATTCAACTTAAATGATCAGGATATTTCTGATATTGTTTCTTTCCTCAATACACTCACTGATAACAATTACATCACCGATGAAAAATTCAGTGATCCTTTTAATCATTGATAGGTGAACTTCTTTTTTAATTGAAAGGAAATTGCAAGTGGTATTCATGCATTAGAATGTCACTTTTCCATTGTGTGATAAACATCATTTGCCTAAATCACATTTATCTTTGCACTAATATTTCTTTAGTGCACAACAATTCCATCATCCAACTATCCCATCTCTCAAAATCATTTGGCGATTTTAAAGCTGTTGATGATTTAAACCTTGAAGTTCATCAAGGAGATGTGTTTGGTTTTCTGGGTCCCAATGGCGCAGGGAAAAGTACCGCGATAAGAATGATGCTGTCACTAATTAAACCTACGGCTGGCACCATTTCAATTTTTGGAAAAAATATTTTTGAATCGAGAAATGAAATTCTGCGCCGCATCGGCTGCATCATTGAGAAACCAGATTTCTATTTGTACCTCTCTGCAGAAAAAAATCTGGAACTGTTTGGAAAACTTTCAGGAGTTGTTCCTTCCAAAAATAAAATTGCTGAACTGATTGAATTGGTT
>JBKJNS010000370.1:0-4275 GCA_046593455.1 Chitinophagales bacterium
TGGCAATCTTCATTTCAACCATTATCATCTTCCGTCAAAAGGATCCCGCAGTACCACCACTTAAGAACAGAATTGGCGGCATTGCACAGGGCGCCGAGTGGCTAAACACCAAAAAAGCAATTGAGGGCCTCATCAATGATGTTCGCACCAACCCGAATGATATGAAGGCAAAGCTTCATCTTGCACAGGGTTACATACAAGAGGGCCGCATCACGGGCGACTATAATTATTACGATTTGGCAGCCATGAAACTGCTTAATGAAATACTCGACAAAGAGCCTGATAATTTCGAAGCACTTTGTTCGCAGGCAACCATTTATTAAAACCAACATCACTTTCAACAAGGCTTACAAGTTGGATTGAAATTGGAAAAACAAAATCCTCATGCTGCTTTTGTTTACGGAATACTTACCGATGCAAATGTGGAGTTAGGTAATTACACTGCCGCTGTTCGCATGGCCGACAGCATGTGCGGCATTCGCCCCGATCTGCGTTCCTACTCACGCATATCATACATGCGTGAAATCTATGGCGATATCAATGGAGCAAAAGAAGCGATGAAAATGGCAGTGAATGCAGGTGTTCCCGGCTTTGAGCAAACAGAATGGTGCCGTGTTTATTTGGGCAAGTTGTATGAAACATCGGGCAGCATTGATACTGCAGAATTAATATATACCGCTGCTTCAATCGCTCGACCAAACTATGCTTATGCAATTGCAGGATTAGGAAGAGTGGAAAGGGCAAAGAAGAATTACACCGATGCAATAAAATATTTTGAGCAAGCAAATGGTTTGGTAAAAGATTATGCATTTGGTGATGAGTTGATTGATCTTTATAGACTCACCAATCAAAAACAAAAAGCAGATGAAGTATCTAAAGAGGTAATTGCTAAGTTGAACGAACATGCAAATACAGATGATGAGAATGGTGATGCCGGTCACTATGCCGATAAAGAACTTGCTTATGTTTATTTAAAGCTTAATGAAAATGATCTTGCTTTAAAACATGCAAAAGCAGAATACGACCGCCGCCCCGATAATATCGACATCAATGAAATGATGGCTTGGGTTTACTACAAGCGCGGTGAATTCACCAATGCACTTGGTTACCTCGATAAGGCCTTACATACCGGTTCTAAAAACCCCGAACTGCTTTGCCGTGCAGGATTAATTTATTGCAGCAACAATCAAATCGAAAAGGGATCGGCCATGATTGCGCAGGCAATCAACATCAATCCTTTTTTACAGGAAGATCTATTAGCCGAAGCCAAGAAGTTTCTTCCGGCAAATGCGCAGCTTGCAGAGAAAAAATAGATGGTTAAATTGCTGCATTGCCAAATGATTGGCTTGCGCATATTTATAGACTCAACCAAAACCGTTTATCCGTTTAACCATTTAGCAAGTGATATTTGCAACAATTAATTCCATGACTTCCTTAAAAAAATTATTAACCCTCACAACAGCGCTGTTAAGTTGCAGCATGATGGCAAATGCTCACGCCCTCAATTTTGATTTCAGTAAAATGTCGAGAACCGATATTGGATTTGCGTATCTCAAACTCGGTTATGAGCATATAATTCCATTGGGCATTGATCACATACTTTTTGTGCTCAGCATTTTTTTATTGAGCCCGCAACTGAAGAAAGTGATTTGGCAGGCAACAGCATTTACAGTTGCACACTCTATCACATTGGGGTTGGCAATGTATGGTGTAATTAAACCGCCATCAGCGATTATTGAACCGGTGATTGCATTGTCAATTGTGTTTGTGGCAGTAGAAAATATTATTACACAGAAACTAAATCCTTTCAGAGTTGCAATCATTTTTCTTTTTGGCCTTGTGCATGGAGTGGGTTTCGCAAGCGTTCTCGTGGGTTTAGGTCTTCCCGAAAAAGAATTTGTAACAGCCCTCATCACTTTTAACATCGGCGTGGAGATTGGGCAAATCACTGTAATTCTTCTTGGATTTTTTTTGGTAGGAATTTGGTTCGGGAAAAAAGAATGGTATCATAAGCGAATCGTAATTCCTGCATCAGTAGTGATTGCTCTCATTGCATTGTACTGGACGATTGAAAGAACGGCGGCATCGCTTGGGATTTGAGTTCAAGAGTAAATGAATCACATTTGATATTGACAAAGCAAATCATCAGTGTTAAAAAAATTCAATTCCACAAATTAAGCTTATCAATTCTGCCAGATTAATTATCTTAGCACTAAATTATTTTTATGAAAGTAATTAATCAAAAGGCGCATGTAGATGGCAACGGACAATTAAGAATTGACTTGGCAACGGAACTTCCCGAGTCGGATGTCGAATTGGTTGTCGTAATCAATCAACTTCAAGATGAAGATGAATTCTCGAAAGAAGAAATTTCTATGCTTGAAGAAAGGTGGGAGGAATACGTTAAAAACCCTGCTGAAGGAAAATCGTGGGAAGATGTGAAGGCAGAATTGAAAAGTAAGTATGACATATAAAATCTCTTTTCGAAAATTTGCAATCAAAGATGTAGAAGATATAATTGAATGGTATGGAAGGATTGATACTAAATTATCAGCGGATTTTCTTAAGGAACTTAATGCTTCAATCTATCTGATTAAGAAGAACCCTTTACAATATTCTTTTTTCTACAAGGATTATTTAAAGGCGAACACAATAAGGTTTCCTTACAAGATAATTTACAAGGTAAACGAAGATGAAATTGTGATTCTCGCAATTGTTCATCACAAACGGTATCATAGGGTTTGGCGAAGCAGAAAATAAAAAATGAAAAAGCTGATTTAGGAACTACAAAAATATTTCTGATACCATTTTTAATTCTCATTAATTCGTTTCAACAAATTCATCCATGTTACACAACTAAAGATGCAGAACCGTTCAATCGATCTTTTATCAAATCAATCCCCGGATTAAAATATCCATAGGTAATGTGCGGAAATTCTTCTTTGATCAATTGCAAAACTTTTTTCATTCCCAAAGATTCACCTGTTTCAGTTACGCCAATCTTTTGCAAATACCAATCTGGATCAATGTTGAAATTGCGCCACTGAATCATGGAGAGATTCGTTTCTCGAATAAATTTTCGCAGTGCTTCATATTCTTCAACTGCATCCGTCATTCCCGGAAAAACAAAATAGTTGAGCGAAGCCCAGCCATTGTATTTGCGAACCACCTTAACTGATTCGGCAAGTGTATCGAAAGAATAATTGTTCGGTAAATAGTAAGGATCATAAATTTTTTTGCGCACGCTATTCGTGCTCACGCGAATGCTGTTCAATCCGGCTTTGCATAATTCTTCCACTGCATGCGGCATGCTTCCGTTGGTGTTGATGTTGATGCTGCCTTTCGAAGTTTTTTTTCTGATCTCACGAATGGCATCGCGAATGGTTTCCCACATCAGCAGCGGTTCACCTTCGCAGCCCTGCCCAAAACTGATCACAGGATTGGGTGCAGTATTCAAATGTTCAATCGTGTACTCTGCAATTTCTTTTGCAGTGGGTTTAAATGTCAAGCGATCTTGTGTTGAGGTGATACTTTCTTTTTCAGGTTGAAACGAAATGCAGCCAATGCAATTTGAATTACATGCAGGCGAAGTTGGAATAGGTGCTTCATAACGATTGAGAAAAAAATTTCTTGCAGCAGGACAATGGTAATTGAGTGCGCAATTATTTCCGATGTGATCGAGCAACCGGTTATTAGGAAATTTTTTGGTGAAACGTGCAACATTTTCTGCCACTAATGTTTGGTCAAAATTTTTTGGCTCTTGTCTTATGTCGGCATCAATGCGAATTGCCGGCACATAAAATTTTCCGTCGAGCCAACCAACAGCCGTATAAGCAAACAGCGGCAGTGTTTCGGCATCGGCATCTTTTACATAGGAAGAAATATAAAATTGCGAATGAGCAGGCGCCATTTGCGCTGCGACCGCAAAACCTTTTTCGCAAATGGTGGGTTCACCTGTTTCTTTATCAAAACCAATTGGCCGCCTATTGGGTAACATGTAAACATCACTGCCTTCGGGCAACACAATAAAATCTTCAATATCCATTGCTACCGCATCAAAGCCCGATCTGCCGCTCATAAAAAGTTCATCATCATCAATGATGTTTCCTTTTGAATCGGCGTAGAGGAGGTTGGGGATTTGATTGGGCATATAAATTTCGAAAATCAAATTTGCTTTTCACCATTTATAAAAGAAGAAAGATTGTTAAGCAATTTCTTAAAATGTTTTTGATCAAGTTTACCAATTGTTCCTTTAATTTCTTTACTCGAAATCAT
>JBKJNS010000467.1:0-5877 GCA_046593455.1 Chitinophagales bacterium
TCGCAACATGCCAATGAAAGATGAAAGCATTCTTCCTTCCACAAAAAATAAATCCTATCTCATTTATCAGGGAGCTTTGAATGAAGGCAGAGGATTAGAACAATTGATTGAAGCAATGCAACAAGTTGAAGCGAAATTGATTTTAGCAGGAGAAGGTGATCTTTCGCAATCACTTCGCACATCAGTTCGAAAAAATAATTTGAATGATAAGATTGAATTTGTTGGAAAGAAAACTGCTGCTGAATTAGCAGCACTCACACGCGAAAGTTTTATCGGCATTAACCTGCTTGAAAATAAATCACTGAACTACTATTATTCATTGGCAAATAAATTCTTTGATTACACAAATGCCGGTGTTCCGCAAATCACCATGAATTTTCCAGAGTATGAAAAAATGAATCATGAATTTGAAGTTGCCTTGCTTGTGGGTGATTTAAAAACAGAAACAATTGTTTCTGCAATCAATCGTCTGCTCACTGAAAAAGAATTTTACATTCGCCTTCGCGAAAATTGTTTGCAGGCGAAAGAAGTTTGGAACTGGCAACGTGAAGAAAAAAAGTTGTTGCAATTCTACAAGCAATTGAAATGAACAAGTCAATCCACATCATCTCATTTAATGTTCCCTACCCTCCCGATTATGGTGGCGTGATGGATGTGTTTTACAAGATCAAAGCACTCCACGATTTGGGAATAAAAATTAAACTACATTGCTTTGAGTATGGAAGAAAGGAAGCCGATGTTTTAAAACTTGTTTGTGATGAAGTTCACTACTACAAACGCGAACACAGTTTGATTGATTTTACTTCCCCTACGCCTTATATTGTAAAAACAAGAAAGTCGGGTGAACTGTTACAGCGATTGTTGCTTGATGATGACCCGATTTTATTCGAAGGTTTACATACTTGCTATTATCTCAATCACGCAGAGTTAAAAGATCGCATTAAAGCAGTGCGCATGCACAATGTTGAGTGGGATTATTATCGCCATCTCAGCCGCAGTGAATCGGGTATGTGGAGAAGATTTTATTTCTATACCGAATCAATTAAGCTGAAAAGTTTTGAAAAAATTCTTGCTGCTGCCGATCACTTGCTTCCTATTTCACGAAATGATTTTGATTATCTCAACAGCCATTATCAAAATGTTACTAACCTGCCGGCATTTCACCCGAATGAAGAGGTGATTTCGAAAACCGGAAGAGGTGATTACATTTTGTATCACGGAAATCTTTCAGTGGTAGAAAACAATCAGGCAGCATTATTTTTAGTGAGTAAAGTTTTTCACAACTCAGATTTAAAATTAATTATTGCCGGAAGTGATCCATCACCAATGCTGGTAACCGCAGTGAAAAATAATCGCAATGTTGAGATGAGAATTAATCCCGGAGAAGTAGAAATGATGCGGTTGATTCGCAATGCACACACTAACATTCTCCCCACTTTTCAAAACACCGGAACAAAATTGAAATTGCTCAATGCCTTGTTCAACGGAAGATTTGTGATTGCAAATTCTCCTATGGTAGAAAATACAGGATTAGAAAGTTTGTGTGTGATTCGGGAAACTGCCGATGAAATGATTGCAGCGTTGCATGAATTTATGAATGTTGAATTCGAGCAATCTGAAATTGAAAAAAGAAAAATTGTTTTGAGTGAGTTGTATTCCAACAGAAATAATGCAGAGAAGATTTTGCCGCTGATGTTTGCGGTGAATAGGTGATAATCCTACACTTATTTTTTCCTCTTCTTCATTTTTAAATCTCTAAGCATAATAAGTTCTTTTGTGTAATAGACATTTTTGAAATGCTTCTTTTTCAATCCTATGTAAAGTTCCTTGTCACCAGTCCATAAAATCCCCTTGAGGTGTTTGGCAAGAGCGACAAAATCAGAGTCATCAATATCAATATTCATTAATAATTTTTCCGCGGCCCTCCAGGTATTTTCAGGGATCAACTCTTCGTTGATAAAATTAATTTTGGTAGAGATTCGGAAAAGCGATTCTTCTAATTCCTGATCTGTAAGTTTTGAAATCTTCCTCAGTTTTATCCAATGTTTTCAAATTTCGAAACGCATATAACTACACCCATAAAATTCGAAAACAAAATCGGAGTTGAAAAGAATATCTTCAATGTTACCTTGTGTGCTTAAAAGAGCACTGAAAAGGATGTTGGTATCTACTACAATTTTTAAAGGGCGCATAGTAATTCCCTGCGAGTAACATCTTCCTTATTTTATAAATCTATTTCGGTTTTTCTTCCACCAATCCTTCTTAATCTTCTTCGCCAACTTATCTACATCGGTCTGCTTCGCTTTTGAGTTAGCTGTGGCTTCTCTATAACATAAAAAATCTATCATTCTTTGCAATCCATCTGTACTTACAGAAGAAGGCATCCGAATAATCACTTCGTCATTTGTTCTTTCGATTAACATCAAATTAAATTTCCTGATTCAAAAATAAACAATTCGGCAAGAACATTAACACCGAAAAACCTTTCTCGCAAATGGTTAGTGAGAGCCACAGATTAATTCCACGGCATTCTGGACAGCATAAAAATAAGCGAGAGTGCAAACCAAATTAATCCCTTCTTAAATTTTGCTTCATCGGTTGCTGCGTTTTTCGATTTGCTTCTTCCTATGTGTGCAAACACAATCGCAAGCAACATTGTTATTGGATGCTCAATTGATTGAAAACGCGACGTTGGATCGCTCATATCAATTGCAAAAGAACTGGTTCCAGGGCTCAGGAAAAAATATAGAATTAAACCTGCCAGCAATTGCACATCACAACTGATCATGTAAAATAAACTTGTAAGGTTTTCTGCTTTGCCATATTTTCTTTTCGCTATAAAACCAATTAAGAAAATAATTACAACGATCACTGCAAGTGCAAGCACGAGCCAGCGAAACTCTGCGTGAAATTCTTTTAATGAAGTATATATGTTCATGTTAGCAGGTGATTTAAATGATGAAAAAAATTATTGAAAGTCGTTGAAATCTCAGAATTCTCTTGCCGAATCAAATCCCTCCAAGTAATCTGCTACTCTTCTTAAAAATGATCCTCCCATTGCGCCATCAACAATGCGGTGATCGTAAGAGAGTGAAAGAAACATCATGTGCCTTATTGCAATCACATCGCCTTGTGCTGTTTCAAGCACTGCAGGTTTTTTCTTGATAGCACCGGTTGCCATAATTGCAACTTGCGGTTGGTTGATGATGGGCGTTCCCATCAGGTTTCCAAAGGTGCCTACATTGGTAAGTGTAAAAGTTCCGCCTTCAATTTCATTGGGTTTTAATTGAGCAGCACGAGCACGCTTCGCCAAATCATTTACTTCTTTCGTAAGCCCTACTAAATTTTTTGTATCGGCATTTTTAATTACCGGCACAATCAAATTTCCCGATGGCAATGCAGCAGCCATTCCAATGTTGATGTCTTTCTTGCGAATGATTCTTGTTCCGTCAACTGAAGAATTTACCAATGGAAAATCTTTCAATGCTTTCACTACTGCTTCAATAAACAGCGGAGTAAAAGTTATTTTTTCTCCTTCGCGTTTTTCAAATGCACTCTTCACTTTCTCTCTCCACTGAACAAGATTGGTTACATCGGCTTCAACAAAAGAAGTTACGTGCGCCGATGTTCGCTTGCTCATTACCATGTGATCGGCAATGAGTTTTCGCATGCGATCCATTTCAATAATTTCTACATTGCCTGTAACAGCAACAGCAGGTGCTTCATACGTTGCTTCCACTTTAGTTTCAGTTCTTGCTTCAACTTTTGGCGCTTCAATAATTGGCGCAGCAACTTGCTCATCTTTATTTTGCACGTAAGCAAGAATATCTTTCTTGGTAACTCTGCCGCCCTCACCTGTTCCCGGAATTTGATCTAACACACTCATCGAAATTCCTTCACTTCTTGCAATGTTTAGAACAAGCGGCGAATAAAATCTTCCTTCAGTAGTTACAGGTTTCGATTCTGCTCTTGGAGTAAGCACTTCTTTTTTCTCCTGCTGTTTTATTGTTTCAGTTTTGGGAACTGAAGAAACAACTTGCTTGCTTGCTGCTGCATCGGTTTGCAAAATTGCAATCACCTTGCCTACAGGAACTACATCATTTACATTGAAAAATATTTTGATAATCACCCCAGCATGTGTCGAAGGAACTTCACTGTCAACTTTATCTGTTGCAATCTCAAGTACAGGTTCATCAAGCGCCACTTTATCGCCTTCATTCTTCAACCATTTTAGAATGGTTGCTTCCATTATGCTCTCTCCCATTTTGGGCATTATCAATTCAACTTCAGCCATTGCAAATTAGTTTTTTCGAGTGGTCAAATGTAGTGCGATTGGGATGATTGAGCAAGTTGCTCACACAAGCCATATTGCCCTTAAATTATTTTTCATTTCAATATTTCCCATTCAAAAATCTCCACACCATTCCCAATGCGGTAATCGCAGTGTACTCCATAATTATTTCGCGTGTGCGGGCAAACTGAAATCTTTTTGCAATAATTTTTTCATTGTTCCCTACTGCAATCCAAACTGTTCCCACAGGTTTATCGGGCGTTCCACCTCCCGGGCCTGCAATACCTGAGACGGCAATTGCGTAATCTGTTTTCAAATTTCGTAATGCACCCTGCACCATTTCACGAACTGTCTCTTCGCTCACTGCACCAAAAGTATCCAGCGTATTTTTCTTTACCCCCAAATAATTTTCCTTGGCTTCGTAAGAGTAACACACCATGCTTCCAACAAAATAATCAGATGCGCCGGCAACAGAAACTAATTTGTGAGCGATCAAACCACCGGTGCAGCTTTCGGCAGTTGAAATAGTTTTGAGTTGCTGTCTTAAAATTTCACCAATCGTTTTTTCAAGTGTGGTATCATCATACCCAAAAACATTTTCACCAATGCGATCTGTTATTTGTTTTTCAAGTGAATCAACTTTTTCTTTTAGTTCCATTTCGTTTTCACCAATAGCAGTAATACGCAGCCTAACAATAGAGTAATGCGGTAAGTAAGCGAGTTTAAAATTTGAAGGAAAACTTTCTTCAATATCTTTTATTTGTTCGGCAAGAAATGATTCGCCTACACCTTGCACATGAATGGTTCGGTGAATAATGAATGGTGTTTTGAATTCTTTTTTAATAATAGGAATTGCTGAGTCAATCATCATCGGTTTCATTTCGAACGGAACGCCTGGCATTGAAATAAAAACTTTTCCTTCCTGCATAAAACACATTCCCGGTGCAGTGCCAAAATAATTTTTGATTGGAATACAGTTGTGCGGCAGCTCTGCTTGTTTCAAATTTATTTCGGGCATGGGGCGATTGAGTTTCTTGAATAAGTCAATCACCATCAATTTTATTTCTTCATTCATTATCAAACTACTTTTAAAATATTCGCTGAGTGTGTGTTTGGTAATGTCATCTTTTGTTGGACCTAATCCGCCGGTAATCAAAATCAATTCACTCAAATTTTTTGCTTCATCGAGTGCAGCCATGATTTCATTTTTATCATCACCAACAGCAATTCTTCTTTTTACCATAATACCAATCTTGCCAAGTTCCTGCGCAATGAAAGCGGAGTTGGTATCAATTACCTGCCCTATTAATAATTCATCGCCGATGGTTATAATTGTTGCTGTCATATAATATAATTTCTTGGCGCAAAGAAAGGTGTTTAGGGAAATCGATTGAATGAAATTATTGATTGTCTGCTTTTCAAATTTTAATTTCTTCCAAGCATTGGCATGATTTTAATAACTTGCACTCAATAAATTAACAACCATGACTCAGAAAATTTCATTACTCATTTTGGCAATTTCAGTAACAATAAGTTCCTGTGCACAGCAGACCACACCTACCGGTGTACCAATGAAAAAGATCAAA
>JBKJNS010000520.1:0-3873 GCA_046593455.1 Chitinophagales bacterium
GCAGGCATTCAAGCAATCAGCAATGATATTGATGTACTGATTCCTATTGTGGCAAAAATTAGTAAGCGATTAAAGAATCTGCAGCAGGGCAGAGTTTATCATTTTTCTTGATCAAAGAAAGGCCTTCCCCCTCAGCCGAGTCTCTGCCCGAAGTTTTTTGTGAGTGAGCGCAGGACTCGGCGTAATAAAATCGAAACGCCTTGTCCCAAAAAAGCGAGACACGACTAGGGGAAAAAGAATTATTGCTCGAAGATTTGAACGATGGCAGTTTGTTTGAATACAGTAATCGCACTTTTAAAAAAATAAAAAAACTCCGCAAGAAATATCTTTGCATAGAAGTGGCTACCGGAAGAAAATTTATTTTCAGTGCTATTGCATCTGTTGAAAGAGTTGCAACTTAGTTTTTTTTATACACCGGCAGTTTAAAGACAAATGAGCTTCCCGTATTTACCTGACTCAACAAATCGAGGGAAGAATCGTGAAGGTCAAGAATCTTTTTTACGATGGCCAAGCCGAGTCCTGTGCTGTTTTTAAGATCGGTAAAGTTGTTGGCTTTGTAGTAGCGATTAAAAATTTGGTCACGTTCATCTTCCGGTATTCCCACGCCGGTGTCTGAAACAATCACTTCAATACCCGAATCATTTTTTTGTGTACTGATCATTATTTTTCCGCCATCGGGAGTAAACTTCATCGCGTTATCAATTAAATTTTGCATCACGCGCTCGATCAATGAAACATCGGCAAATACCGGAGGTAAATCTTTTGTGAGTGATGAATTGATAGAAATATTTTTGTCTTTTGCAATGAGTTGATATTTGTTGCTGATGTCGCTCACCAATTCACTGATGAAGAAAGGTTCTTTTTTCGGCTGCACTTGTTTGGCTTCAAGCTTCGATAATTCAAAAAGTTCATTTACCAGGCGTTCTAACTTTTTGGTACTTTCCATCACTGTATTCGTATATCGTTTGCGATCAGCTTCGGTTAATGTTTGTTCTTTCATCTGCAAGGTTTCTACATAGCCGCGAATGATTGAAATGGGTGTGCGTAAATCATGTGAAACATTGGCGATTAATTCTCGCCGCAGTACTTCCACCTCTTTTAACTTGTCAATGTTTTGCGTTAAAATGTCGGCCATTTCATTAAAGATTACTGCCACTTGTTTTACATCACCCGTCGATTTCACTTTTACTCTTGCAGTTAAATCGCCTTCTTTAAATTTTTTCATTACTTCAAGAATCCGCGAAAAGTTTTTAGTGATAATTCGAATAATAAGTAAGCCCACCAATAAGGTAGCAAGCAACGTAATAATCATTGCGCGTGATCCTATCTTGATCATATAATTTCCGCGTAAAAATTTAGAAGCGGCAGCATACTCTTCGCTTGAAAGCACCACGTAGATGTAACCGTATTGCATTCCATTCATCATTAGCGGCGACACAGAAAAAACCTTTTGCTCTGCGGGATTTAAAGGATCGTCGCCGCGGATACTTTCATCTACATCACTGCTCATAAATTTTTGAACAGGATTAAGGTTGACGGATGAAAGTGTAATTTTTTTTTCGGGAGGAAACCATGCAATAATTTTTCCCGATGTATCGAGCAAATAAACTTCGAGGCTGGGGTTAATCGCCATTACGTGATCAAACATTTCCTGCAACGCAGGTTGAATAACTTCACCATTATAAAATGGCTTCGAATGTTCTACAATGTTTTTAGCAGTGTTGTGGTTGAGTCGCTGATTTACTTCATCAAAGTACTGTCGTGAATAATGCATTGTAATAAACACATAAGCAATCGCAATAAACACAAGAATGATTAGAAAGACGGCAGAGATGCGCCAAAATAAACTGTTAAACGGGCTGCGGTATTTACTTGCTGTTTCTTTTTCCATTTCATTTATTTTTCATCGGTAAAGTGATATCCAACTCCCCACGTTGTTAAAATATATTCGGGGTGCGAAAGATCAGATTCAATTTTTGCCCTCAGGCGGTTGATGTGTGAATTTACAGTATGTTCATAGCCGTTGAACTCGTAACCCCAAACCTGATTGAGTAAATTTTCGCGCGTATAACTTTTACCCGGATTGCTGATAAGAAGATACAACAGATCAAACTCACGGGGAGTAAGATCCGTTTTGTTACCTCTCACCATCACCTTTCTTTTTTGCGGATCAACTGTGATATTGCCGCATGAAATAATTTCTGCTGATGCACCGTTTATGTTTTTGTTTATTTCTGTACGGCGAAGTATTGCCTTTACACGAGCAATAAATTCGCGGATACTAAAGGGTTTGGTGAGATAATCATCGGCGCCGGTTTCTAATCCAATCACTTTATCAATCTCTTCGCTGCGGGCGGTCAACATCATGATTGGTGTTGAAATTTTTTCGAAACGGAGTTGCCTGCATATTTCTATCCCATCAATATCGGGCAACATAATATCGAGAATAATAAGATCGTATTTTTTCTTTAGCGCTTGCCGAAGTCCTTCGCTGCCGGTATTTGCTTTGGTAATTTCGCAATGAATATCTTTGAGATGAATGCCGGCGAGTTCAATAATATTTACGTCGTCTTCAATCATTAAGATGCTCTTCATTTCCCTATATTTTTTTTAAAAAAGTTTGCGATGATGAACCAATTAATGGTTGTAAAACACGAGTTGTGATTCCGGGTAAACTTAAAATAAAGAAACGTAACAACATCTTGCAGACATAACTATAACAATAGTTGCAGAGAAAAATTTATTGTTTAATTATTATTTGCTGAAAATTATTTTTTTTGTTTCAACACCGCTCTCCCTTCCTACCTGCACAAAATAAACTCCGCTTTCATTAATTCCCGAACGAATTGTTTGCAGCGTTTTGTTTTCGAGTAGCAACGAATAAATTTCCTTTCCCAACAGATTAAAAATGCGCAATTGCAAACCGATTGCTGGTTGATTCAACAAGATGGTGAAATCATCTTTTGTTATGGAAGGAAATAAATTGAAACCTAAATTTGAAGTGTTGATTTCAGTTACGCCGGTCGCAGTTAGCGGAGTAGAAATTTCTGATTGGTAAATTTCTTTTGTTGTTGCGTTTTGAACAAACGCGACAATGCGCATTTCATTCAGGTCTTTAAAATTATCTGCCGTCCAGCTCAATGTAATTGTATCGGTTCCATTCAAAAATGTATTAACCAATGCAATCCCATTTTCATCGGGCAGCATGTGGCGTACCACCCACGGATATTCTGTTTCGCTGTTGTTACCGGGCGAAGAAGCATAAGCACTTTTCAAAACATTTTTTTCAGCCACCACCACTCTGGCAAGCAATGTTTCATTTTCATTCAATAAATCTGTTGATTCAAATACAATTTGTGCGGTAACTGTATTTCCTGTGAGTGATGAAGTAAAAAAATTGATTTGGTAACGCGGTGCAATA
This sequence comes from Chitinophagales bacterium, assembly GCA_046593455.1. Lineage (GTDB taxonomy): Bacteria > Bacteroidota > Bacteroidia > Chitinophagales > UBA10324 > JAJAYG01. Next base: position 3,422 of record JBKJNS010000520.1, read on the forward strand.
GCAGCACGTGTTTCAATAGTTGTTTCTAAAGTTGGAAGTAAGTTGCCTGAAAAATAATTTCCATCAACCACTGACCGCGGTACACTTGGTACATTGTAATAGGCAACCCTCGCATCAGATTGTACTTTGTTTTCGTAGTACATTGAATCGAGATATGGAAATGAAGTATGGTAAGCGAGCATAAGCACATGATCTGAATTATCATTTACATAAGCCGCCACCACTGGTGTGTTACCTGCACATGGCGGGCAGCCGCTATTGGTGAATTGTTCAATAAGCACATTGCGTTGTGCAAATGCTGTTACAATAAAAAATAAAACAAAATTGGCAGAAAGAAGAAGTGTTTTTTTCATATGTATATTTTTAATTTTTTTTTTAGAACTGAAAAAGATGGCGCCTCATTCACCGAACAACAGCAACCATCTTTTCCCTACTTAAAACCTCAAGTTAAG
>JBKJNS010000157.1:0-3588 GCA_046593455.1 Chitinophagales bacterium
CTCACGCATCTTCATTTTGATCATTGCGGCGGAGCTGTTGTAAGAGATGAAGAAAAATTAATTCCTGCTTTTCCCAATGCAACTTATTACTGCAATCAAAAACACTGGCAGTGGGCAATTAATCCAAACTCGCGGGAGAAGGCTTCATTCCTGAAAGAAAATATTTTACCGATTCAACAAAGTGGTCAGTTAAAAATGTTGTTGAAAGATGAAGAAATAATTCCTGGTTTTAATTTCATCATGGTGAATGGCCATACAGAATCAATGATGCTTCCAGTGATCAGGTACAAAGAACACACTGTGGTTTACATGGCTGATTTAATTCCGTCTGTCGGTCACATTCCATTATCTTATGTAATGGCCTATGATGTTCGCCCGCTTATTACGTTGCAGGAGAAAGAAGTGTTCTTAAAAATTGCAGCCGATAATAATTACATTTTATTTTTTGAACATGATAAAACATTGAGGCATGTTCCTTAATGAGTACCGAAAGAGGAGTGCGAATGCACAGCGAAATAAAAATCGGCGATCTTTAGTTTGATTGAAATATAATTCCTTCTCACTTCAATTATTTTATTCTAATACCAAACACAAATTTTGCTTTGCTTGCATTGTAGTTGAGCTGATTTTTATTCCCCAAGTTGACAAAATTTTGATCAATAGAATAAGATAGCACAGCATAAAATTTCTTTCCCCCATAACCAACTGCATTCAACGATTCAAGCTTTGGAGAAACAGTAATCGGATGACCGATACTATAATAGTTTTCGCTCTTTGCATCGCCGATATTAAATGCAATGCCCGGAATAAGAGAAACTGATATGTAAAAAGATTTCGGCAATACAAGCGTATATGCATAACCGGCAAGTAGCCCTGAACTCAAAAGGTTAGTTTCCGAAATTTGCCCGTAGGAACTAAAAGATGAATGAAGATCTGTTGGAATTAGGTTATAGTTAGACCTTAAATCATAGTAAGTAAAAAAAAATCCTACAACAGGCGCGCCCGCACTTTGCTTTTGAATCTGTGCGCCAAGGAATGCAGCATTGAATGAAAATTTCCGGTAGCCGAAATTGTAGAGGTAATTAATACCAAGGTTAAATGTTCTTATGTCGCTTCTGAATGAATTTGCAGGTGTATCAACCAAAGGAATTTGAGTGGTAGAAAAGAAACCACCATGCAATTGAAAGTTGAAACCTAATACATGCTGATTGGTAACAAGAGTTGAAAGGAAGTCAAAACTCTTTGTTTGGTTTAGCGTATCTTTTTTTGAATTACTGATGTTAACGCCAAGATCAAGCGCAAAATTTCCGTATGAAATTCCAAACCCCAATGATGCTTTTGCATTTGGAACAAATGAAACTTTCAAGTTTGAATTCAAATCACTTAAACTGAAAGCTTGGCTTTTTGAAACTCCAAAAATTCTTCCGCTCCATCTTGAAGGAGTTCTTTCAATGTAGCTGCTGTCAAAATCAGTTTTAATAAGCGTAAACCGTATCTGGCAAAATGATTTATTTAGCTGTAGAAAAAACAGCAACACAAAAAATGCAGCCGCAACAAATAAATATTTCCTCTTCATAGTTGATCTTTTCCTTTCAATTAAAACGAAACCCCACCAACCATTTGAATGTACCCGAATGATTATTGAAGGTTTCTTTTGAATCATTGTTGTTTAAAGCAAGCCATGTTGTGTCACTAAAAAATGCGATGTAGGTATAAAATCTTTTTCCTGCATCGTGCCCTAATGCTTCGCGTGAAATTAATTTGTAAGAAACCGTAAACGGATTGCCAATGTTGTAATACACATCGCTCTTTACTTCACCCACATTAAATGCAAGACCCGGCGCAAGTGATAGGGTGATGTAAAATTTTCCGGGCAAAACAAAAGTGTAAGCATAGCCGGCCAGCAAGCCGGTTGAAAGAATATTGGCTTCAGAGATTTGATTCTTATTTGTGAATGAGTCAACAAACTGTAGAGGAACTATTGCATCATTTGCATGCAGATCAAAGTAGCTTAAAAATATTCCGGCAAGCGGACCTCCTGCACTCTTCATTTGTTTTTGCGAACCTGTGAAGGCAGCATTGAAAGAAAATTTCTTGTAATTAAAGTTGTATAGGTAATTTAAAAATAAACTGATGTTGGTAAGATCATTTTTGTAAAGTGTTTGCTGTTGCATTTCAATTTTATTATAGCCTGTTGCAAAATATCCGCTGGTTGCCTGAAACCCAAAATCAAATACATGCTGGCCCGCATAAACTGAAGAAAGAAAACTTAGACCCCGTGAGAGTTTTCCCGAATCGGTTTTAGTAGAAGTAAGATTAAAACCATAGGAGAGTCCAAAGTTTTTATAAGAACCGCCACCACCGATCGAGAAGGAAGAAGCAGGATAAAAATCAACCACTTCATTGGTGCCTTCTGCATTGTTAGTGAAATTATTCCCTTTGGTTGCCAGATATAAATTCAACTGCCATTTTGCTTTAGCTGTTTGAATGAAGGCGGTATCAAAATCAGTTTTCAAAAAAATAATTCTGCTTACAAGTGAATTGGCTTGGGCAAAACTGTTTTCTTTAATAGAAGAAATAAATAAAAAGAGGATACTTAATATGCGGGAATACTTATAAAACATATTAAGCTAAGATAGATGGTAATTACTCGATCGCAATTTCATCACAGAATATCCATGGCATTCCGCCTGCACTAAAATGCCATGCAGGAATCACCTTTAGGTTCTCAGCTTGTATATGAATGTATCGGGCTTCAATTGGTTTTGAAAATTTAGTTTTTAAAATAAGGTTGAACGATGAATCTATCTGATTAAAATATTTTGGGTCTGTTATTACTGCTGCTTTTTTTAAAGAAGAAAAATTTATTCCATCAGCAGAGTAGCTCACATTCATTGATGCCGGTAAAAAAATCCATGATTTTTGATCGCTTAAAAATTCGGCACTCAAATTTTTAATTTTTTTCAATTCACCCAGATCAATAATTACATCCATATCATTTCCCCACCACCCTTGCCATGTGCCGTCTTTAAAATTTGTTGAACCTGAAACACGATCAATCAAACCTAAATCTCCGCCGCCATTGTATTGTGTATGGTAAATTGGATGGTAACTTAATTTCCAATTCTTATCTGATTTGGTAAAAGTTGCCTTCACCAATTTGCTGCTGTCACCATTTTTATTTCGAATGATTGCAGAAATTATTTGAGGTTCAGTAATTGTCAATTCACCATTTGTAAGATTAACCGAAACTTCTTTTGTGTGAAAAACAATAATGCTGTCTTCTTTATTCACCGACTTGATTGAAATATTTAATTTATCAATAAATGTTGCATTGCTTGCGAGTATTACCGGGTTTACAATAATCGCATGCTCAGTAATTTCTTTGGAAGGAAGAAAATTAATTTTTGGTTGAAATGAATTGTATGAATCGCTGGTCATATTCAATTCTAAAGTTGAACCACTCATTACACTGTGGTGCGAAAATAAAATGCTGTCGAATGCAACGCCGTTCAATTTTACAGCAGTCACATATTTGTTAGCAGCAGAATTATTTTTAGCGATGATGGTAAAAGTGTTTTGGTTTTC
>JBKJNS010000182.1:0-3871 GCA_046593455.1 Chitinophagales bacterium
AAACCTGTTACATACAGATTACCATCCTGGTCAATTCCTATATCTCTGCCTTTGTCCTTCAAAGGACCCCCATATGTTTTTGCCCAATTTACAGTTTGAGCACTTGAACTTTCAGCCATCATTACGATAGATAAAAGCATTAAAGTAATTGAAAGAAAATTTTTCATAAGTGTTTTTGTTTAAGTGAAAATTTACTTCTGACTTGAAACCTGTACGGCACATGTTTCAATATTGATACTTCATATTGTGTTTTTAATTATGAACAGGCAACACTGAGTGTCCTCAAAAATGTATTGTCAACATTGCGTTATCGTTTTTGATAAAAATTAAGGCTCTATGCAAAATCAAATATCATGTTGGAGAAGTCATTAACAATTTTATTTCCTTCCAACCATAATTATAAGCATGCAAACAAGCAGGTGATTACTATTAATACTGCCGCGTTGAAGTGGCGATACCGCATTGCAAGCACCCAATAAGAGAAGTGATTTATATTATTTGACAGTTACATGAAAAGAAACCTTCATGGATGTTTAGCTTTGCGCCATGAAGTTTTTAATACTATTAATTGCTATTTTATTTTCTTGCTCTTTCATTTCATGCAAACAAAATTCACCAGCTCCGAAAATTGATGCAGATACTTTATCAAATGCTGATCTTTCAGATCCGCAGATAAAAGCACTTACTGAAAGAATAAAAAATGATCCCAATGCATCTGAAAATTATTTTTTAAGAAGCGGAGTGTTTTTACAAGGCGGGAATCTTAAAGCTTCATTTAAAGATCTGTCAATGGCAATAGCTCTTGATTCATCAAACCTCAAATATTACTTCGGTATGGCTGACCTCGCTCTTACCAGTGGATCTGCAGATGCAGCAGTTGATGCCTACAACCAAATTCTAGAACGTGACCCCCTAAATGAAGATGCCATCTTGAAATTGAGCAAAGTATATTTTTTTCAAAAAGAATATTCAAGTTCACTCATCCAGCTTTTAAAGGCAGAAGAAATTAATAAGAACAATGCTGATATCTATTTTGTAAGAGGACTTAATCTAAAAGAAATGGGTGATACAGCGAGAGCAATTGCTTCATTCCAAAAAGCAGTATCAGTTAACACAGATTTTTATGATGCTTATGTTCAATTGGGTTTATTGCATAGTAATAAGCCAAGTCAGTTAGCAGCACAATATTTTGATAATGCCATTAGAATAGACAGCACGAGTGATGAAGCTTATTATGATAAGGCAAAATTTTATCAGGATCGAGGTGATCAGTTTTTTGATCAGAATAAAGATGATCTGGCAAATGAGAATTACAAGAAAGCAAAAAATGTTTATCAGCATCTTATTGAAAAAAACCCTCAGTTTGAAAATGCTTATTTTAATCTTGGATTCATTTACGTAAGGCAAGATTCTCTTGATAAGGCTTATCGCATGTTTGACTTTACAATAAAAGTAAAACCATCTTATGCCGAGGCATATTACTATCGCGGTTTGGTCTCACAGGATAAAGGAAACAAAGAGCAGGCAGCTTCAGATTTCAGGCAGGCAATATCTTTAAAGCCCGATTATGAGTTGGCCAAAAAGGAATTAGAAAATATTACAGCCAAATAATCAAACAATATTCGTTGGAAATGAAGCGAACAGAAAATTTTCTGAGCGATCTTTACAGCATAATTTGAATTAATTTTTAACATGAGCAATATAAAAATAACCTTCCCCGACGGAAACATTAGGGAATATGCAAAAGGAATCACTGCATTGGAAATTGCCAAATCAATAAGTGAAGGATTGGCAAAAAAAATATTAGTTGCGAAAGTGAATGATAAAGTTGTGGATGCATTTAAACCAATAACTGAAGATGCCACGCTTAATCTTTTAAGCTGGGATGATAAAGAAGGCAAGTCTACCTTCTGGCATTCAACTGCGCATTTGATGGCCGAGGCATTAGAATCTTTTTACCCGGGAATAAAATTTGGATATGGCCCGCCGGTAGACAATGGATTTTACTACGATGTTGATTTAGGCGGCAAAGAAATCAGCAGTGAAGATCTGATTAAGATTGGAAAAAAAATGGCTGAACTTGCGTCAACAAATAGCGCATACCAACGCACAGAAGTTTCAAAAGCCGATGCATTAAAATATTTTTCGCAGAAAGGTGATGAGTATAAAATTGAAACCATTAATGAATTGGATGATGGTGAAATTTCTTTTTATCAGCAGGGAAATTTTACTGATCTCTGCCGCGGACCGCACATTCCTAACACCGGATTTATAAAAGCGGTAAAGCTCACTTCTATTGCAGGAGCTTATTGGAAAGGGAATGAAAAGAATAAACAACTCACGCGCATCTACGGCATTTCATTTCCAAAACAAAAAGAACTCGATGATTATTTGTTGATGTTAGAAGAAGCAAAAAAACGCGACCACAGGAAAATTGGAAAGGAGATGGAGATATTTACTTTCGATGATGAAGTGGGCCCCGGCCTTCCATTATGGTTACCAAATGGTGCAATAATTATTGAGCAGCTTGAAGCACTTGCAAAGAAAACAGAAGAGGAAGCAGGATACCAAAGAGTAAAGTCACCACATCTTGCAAAAGAAAGCATGTATCTCAAGAGCGGGCATCTTCCTTACTATAAAGATTCTATGTTTCCTTCAATGGATATTGACGGACAGAAGTATTACTTAAAACCAATGAACTGCCCTCACCATCATAAAATTTATGGTGCGCTGCCACGCAGTTATAAAAATTTGCCATTGCGATTTGCCGAGTATGGAACATGCTACCGCTATGAGCAATCGGGAGAGTTAATGGGACTTATGCGGGTGAGATCAATGCAAATGAATGATGCACATATTTATTGCAGTGAAGAACAGTTTGCACAAGAGTTTAAAGCGGTAAATGATATGTACCTGCATTACTTTAAAATTTTTGGAATTGAAAAATATGTAATGCGCTTTTCAAAACATGATCCCGCCAAACTCGGACAGAAATATGTGAATGAACCGGCTCTCTGGAAAAAGACAGAAGACATGGTGCGCAAAGTTTTGGTTGAAGCAAATATTCCTTTTATTGAAGTGGAAGATGAAGCAGCGTTCTATGGGCCTAAGATCGATGTGCAGGTATGGAGTATCATTGGTAAAGAATTCACGCTCGCAACAAATCAGGTTGATTTTGCACAGCCATTAAGTTTTGGTTTAACTTTTCAAAACAAAAACAATCAACCCGAAGTACCAATAATTATTCACCGTGCACCATTGGGAACGCATGAAAGATTTATTGGTTTTCTAATTGAACATTATGCAGGAAATTTTCCTGTTTGGTTAGCACCTGCTCAAGTAGCAATTCTGCCTATTGCCGACCGCCATTTGGATTATGCAAATCAACTGCTGGGAAAACTAAAAAAGTTCCGCATTCGTGCACTGCTCGATGAAAGCAGTGAAAAGATCGGTAAAAAAATTCGGGATGCCGAAGTTTCAAAAATTCCTTACATGATTGTAATTGGTGATAAAGAGCAAGAGGAAAACAAAGTATCGGTGAGAAAACATGGTGAAGGTGACAAGGGTCAAATGGAAGCAACTGAATTTATCAATATGGTTTCTCAACTTGCTCAAATACCTTGATTATATTTTTTCTTTCAAAGAATTATTTTTAAAAGAATGATTGCCAATAGAATTTATACTTTTGTTTATCACAGTAGCTTTATGCAGTAGTAATCTCTTATCATATTCATATCAAAATTCAATGAAGTATCTTTTAACTGTTATTATTATTACCGGTGCGTTTTTGAAACTGCATGCAACTAACGTAAGCGGCAACATCTCTTCCAACACAACATGGGATTTAGCAGGCAGTCCCTACATAGTTACT
>JBKJNS010000340.1:0-6828 GCA_046593455.1 Chitinophagales bacterium
AGGTGAGCATAGGATGTTTGATATCTGTGATTAGAAAAAAATTCTATCTCTGATTTATACCAAACAACATCATTGAGTTTAACGCTATCTACAAATTCACGCTCCAATCTCAAAAAGTTTGACTTCTCAATATATTTTTTACTTGCAAGGCCATAGAGATCGGCATCGCAAACAATTTGCTCCAGAAGTGTTTGAGGGTTCTGAGGATATTTTGTTGCTTCAATACACCCCAATACTTTTTGAATCTTATCTTCAGGGTAAAAATTCTCTTTAAGAAATCTTTCAGCAATTTGTTTGCTTACGTTTTCGTGGCCATAATATAATTCACTGAATCCTGTATCATGAAACCACGCAGCGAGCAAAACCAATTCGGTATCTTCTTTTGAAACATCTAAACCTTCTGCTATTTCAGCTGCCGATTCAACTACCCCTGCCGTGTGTGTAAAATTGTGATAGATGTAATTGGCGGGTACATGATCGCGAATATGAGCAAATGTAAATTGAGATGCTTTCTCGAGAATTGGTGATTGTTTTTTCATTAAGCTGTTAGTAAATATTGTGCAAATTAAAGCATTCTTCAATTCGAATTTAAAAATTGGTATTATTTAAAAGTATCCCGATCAATAAATAACAACTTTTTTTCTGCCAATTGCTTCTTCTGATTCAACAACAATTGTGTAAGCTCCCGAAGTAAAATTGTGTAAGTCAATGCTTAAATTATTCTTCCCTTCAGAAGCAAAAAATGATTGCTCAAACACGTTTATGCCTGCGAGGTTCAGCATTGAAACCGAGATGAGTTCTTTTCTATTTATGGAGATAACAACATTTAAATTTTTAGAAACCGGGTTAGGAAAAACATTAATGCTCATTCCTGAAACAAGAAGATCATTTGCTCTTACTCCAAGATCAGTTGTAAACGACTGAATTTGATAATAAACAGTATCTCCATAAAATGAACACAAAGAAAGAATCCTCCAATTGTAACAGGTATTTGATTCAAGATCTAAAAGTTCAAGAGAATTTTCATCAGTGGGAATTGAATTCCAGATCGAATCACTGCATTTTTTATACTCAAGAATATACTCTGATATTTTTAAATCAGAATCCCAACTTAATAAAGCGCTTATTGCAGTGATACTGTCTGACTTAAATAAATCAGGATTAAGAAGATTATTACAAGGGTCCCAATTAAATTTTCTGGTGCGGTAACAAATAGAGGCATAGTTATTAAACTTCATTTCCCAAACAACATTACCCGAAGAATCAACTTCAGTGATTGCAGGAAAATCATTATCGGTTCCAACTCCCCATCCAATAAAAGTATTTCCATTTGGTAAACGTTGAGCGCTTCCCATTGCAATTGAGAACAAGTCTACATTGTTATAAGTACGAAAATAACTCCAAACCAAATCAGCAGTTTTATTTACTTCATCGAGCTTATATTCCTTTGCATAAGAACGCTGAGGATTATGCCAATTGCCGTTATCAAAAAGTGTGATGTTGCCATTTGCAAGTCTGCGCGCATCATGTTGCCATGTAAATTGTTCAATGTCATTCGTAAAAGTGAATTGATTATTCACCCCTCCTAACCGCCAGATAATATCTCCCGTTGTCCGGTTGATCTTAGTGACCTCAGAAAGATGACGACATGATATCAGAATATTTCCATCAACATCTCTTTCTACTGAATTACAGTGAACTGGATCGATGTATGCATTTTGAAAACCGATGTGGCTTGCATCAAGAATGTTAAAATGATCCCAACTTGACCACTCAAATAGTACATTGTTATTACTGTCAAGTTCTTGAATTACTAACCCTACTACAATTGCTGCGTCATTGTAGTTTGGGTTATAAACTGTCATGTCCACAATTTGCGGGTCATAAGCGATCATGTATCTTTTCTTATCAGAATAGATCTGAAATTCATGAACATCGGCTTTATAGCCGTTGCCCATTTGAAATTCGGCTACTTGCTGATACGTGCTATCGAGCATTACATACGAACTATCATCGTGATGATATAATGTTAGATAACCATTATTATTTAAAGTGAAGTTGTTGAAAATAACAGTATCAAATTTTGCATAAACAGAATCACCATTATTATTGATTATCCAAAAATGAGATTCACTGCTATTAAAAAAGAAAAAGTCGTGACCAAAAATCTGTGCCTGATATGCATCACCTGTGTTTGTTAGAATTGTAAATCCCGGAAGGCCATCAAGCGGTGTTGGGGGCAATTCAAAACTGCTTTTCTCAAATGGTTTTCTTTCATCATTTCCAAACTCACTATTATAAGCTTCGAGCATTTGATCTTTGATGCGTTTGTTAACCTCTGCACTTCTGGGATCTCTTATATAAAAATCAAAAGAAGATCCGGTTACCATTTTCCCTTCAATTGTTTTTATTCCGTCATTCACAATAACAGTTACTTTTTCTCCTTCTGCAAAATATCTATTTGGAGTTAGAAGAATTGTTTTTTCGTCTTCAACTAATTTTACATCAAATGTATATTCCCCGCCGATATCGCCTGTTATTTTAAAAATATTTTTTGATTGAACTGAATTTAAGGAAAGACATTCGCCATTGCGTAAAATAATTCCTGTTTGAGGATTATGGTATTTGCTACCAGGCATCGGATTAATGTAGCCGAATTGTGCATTCACTTTTAGCACAAGCAAAATTAAAATGAGTGCAATAAAATTGCTTCTATAATAAAGTGTTTTCATTTATAGATTGGGAATGAGTTTTTTTTAAAAAAAATTGATCATTTCAACAAAAATCAATTATGGTGACCACTTAAAAAAATTGAAATGAAAATTACTTTCAACCATAAATTATAAACTTGTATAGCGTAATAAAAACCAATTCATTATAAAAATATCAATGGCTTACAAGTAACATTTTTTCCTCTGTATGCAGGGGAGAATATATTTTCACAATATAAATTCCTGTTTGTAATGTGTTTGTAGAAACCTTCTCAATAGAATTACTTAAGGGTAATTGCTGAACTAATTTTCCTTCAACACTAAAAATCTGAATCACAGATTGATCAGTTGGGGTTTCATTACTTAAAAGATAGAATTCATTATCTGCAGGATTAGGATACAACTGCAAATGCAATTCATTTGAATTTGCATTGAGAACAGTTAGTGGCTGCCCTGTTATTCCAACAAACCATTGATAATAAACTTCGTCGGGGTACGATTGATTTCTGAAAGATATCTCAACCAATCCCGTATCGGGTGCAAGTGCAGTGAAAATATCTAAGACGAATAAAACAGATGATCCGCTTTCTACATTAACATCAGCGGAATCAACATCAGGAGGATAACAGATTCCGGCACACATTGCCGTAAACCAATTGGATGGAATCAATTCCTGCTTGCGCACCATTTCAACAATTGCACTTGAAGTATCATCGTTAACCAAATTCCCTTCAAAGAATAAAGTACTTTCAGGATCTGCTTGTTGAATGCTGTCATCTGCATTCATCTCAAATGTAAAATGCCCAAGCGCGCCAGCATTTTGAATATTAGTGATTCCAAGAATGTTTTTTATCACAGCCTCAATATCTGCAGGAGGTAGATCAAGCCAGCCTTGCTTGGCATAAATGATTCCGGTAGTGTCAAGCAGATAAGCAGTATTAGGTCCGCATTCATAATTCATCCAAAAATTATTGCATGGGCCGTCTATCAATACAGGAACATCGATCTGCATGTTATTAAGCATATCCGTAGCTATCGCTTTTCTATCTCCATAAGTTTTTGGCTCTGCATAAAGTATTCCGTCCTGAACATTGAACGAACTTGGGTTCGGATAGCCAAAATAAACACTCGTATCGGGCCATGGATGTACTTCAACTGTGTAAACCAAATAGATATTTATAAGATTGCCATACTTCGCCTGAAGCGTATCAATTAGAGGAACTTTCCCTCTGAAAACATAACAAGTATAACTGCAGGTGATTAGTAAAGTTGGTTTACCGCTGGCCACTGATTCGGCAAGATTTATTGGCTCTCCATCTAAAGTGTAAAGCGTAAAATCAGCGACAGGTTCAGCAAGTTTATAACCCATGGTATCGAAATTCGGATTAAGCCGCCATGGAATGTGGCAAACAGAATCTGCATCATTTGGTAATGAGGTTAATCCAATCGATGGCAATAAGTTATTCTGTGAATTGGCATTTAAAAATGATATGATTAAAAGAGAAGTAAAAACCAAACTTCGGAAACATCTAATAAAAAACTTTCTTGTTGGAAAGAAATAAAAACCTATCATAAAAGATGTGCGTTTAAAAATTTAGTAAATTTCTTATTATTGAAATTTTAAATTCTATTTTAAAAACAATGAATTTAAAACAACCTAAACCGTGCTTAAAAATACTCCAATAAGGTCACTACTGCTTAATGATTTTTTGAATCCACTCTTTGCCAATTGATTTCACTTTCATCAAATAAATCCCTTGTTGCAAACTACTCATGTCAATCTGTAGCGATTGATTGCTTTCAACTGCTTTGTAATTTGATTCCAAAACGATTCTGCCCGTAACATCATAAATAAGAATTGATAAATCTGTTTCTTGATCGAGATCAAATTCGAGGTCGACGATATTTGAAAATGGATTGGGCGTAACATTAAATGAATATTGTAATGCTGCATTTTCTGGTGTTAGCCTTAGGGGCAATGTTTTAAAAGTATCAATTGGTGACCAACCCGATGCAATGCCATTAGTACATATTGACCGAACCTGAAAAACATAATTCTGATCAGAAGCAAGGTTTCTTAACTTTTTACTGGTGTTCGTAGTTGTCTTCAACTTCCAAACTGTTTTGTTTGACTTTCGGTATTGAACTTCATATGATATAGCTCCTGTTGCAGATTCCCAATCAACCTTTGCTTCTGTTGAGGTAATATTTTTAACTGTAATTAATGTTAAGGTTGGTCTCGAACATGGATCCCATTCCCTGCGATGTGCTCGATAAATAGCATCTTCAGAACCAAGTGTTAATTCCCAAACAATATTTTTATTTACATCAACTTCTGTTAAGCTTGGATTATCATCATTTAACAGATTTAATCCCCAATCAATAAATGTATTGCCATTTGAAAGTCGCTGCATACTTCCCATTGCAATTGAAAAAACATCTCCGCTTGCAACAGTTCGTTTGTAACTCCATACAAGTGTTGCTGTTTTATTTATTTCATCAATAGAATATTCTTTGGCGTAAGAAACCGGAGGTGAATGATAATTTCCATTGTCAAATATTGTAAGATTTCCATTTGCAATGCGGTGCACGTCATGCTGATAATGAAACATGTTTGCTTCGGTATCATTTATAAATGTGAATTGATTATTTTTTCCTCCCATTCTCCAAATAATATCGCCTGTTGTAGTATTTATTTTTGTTACCTCGCACATGTGCCTGCTCGAAAGCAAAATATTTCCATCAGCTTCCAACTCGATTGCATTGGCATGCACAGCATCTATAAAATTGATATTAAACGGTATATGTTCTCCATCCAAAATTGAAAAATGATCCCACGACCGCCATTGAAAAACTACATTTTTATTCATGTCTAATTTCTGAACCACGCAACCAATTACTGTCGTATTCTTTTTATAGGAAGGATCATAAACCGTCATGTCTACAATTTGTGGATCGTAACAAATCATCCAATGACTTCCATCGGGCAAAATTTGAAATTCATGTACATCAGCAATGTAACCATTTCCCATCTGAAATGAATCTATCTGGTAATAATTTGAATCAAGCATTACAAAATCAGAATCAGACCGATCATACAATGTTAAAAATCCATTTCTGTTCAGTTCAAAGTTGTTGAACTTATTAATATCTTCTTTGCCATAAACCGAATCGCCATTGCTTTTGATGATGCAATAATGTGTTTCTGCCAATGAATTAAAAATGTCGAATTGACTAAAAAATACATTGCCGGGTGCAGGGTTTGTGTTTGTATTTATAGTGAATGTTGGAAAACCTATTAAGCCATCACCAAAACCTTGCTTGTCTTTTTGTGCAGGTTCATCTTGAGCGTAAACACTTTTCATGTGCTCAGCCATCAATTTTTTTTGAGCTGCAGAATATTGTGGCTCTATTTCAAAACTAAAATCAGTTGCTTCGATTTTATCTCCTGCAATTGATACAATTCCTTCATTCACAAGTACCCTAACTTTTTCACCAAAAGCAAATGCACTTACCGGTTGAAGCAAAATTGTTTTTCCATTTTCACAAATAGAAATATTAACCTCGTGCCTTCCGCTGATTGATCCTGTAACTGAAAAAAGTTTTTTGTTTTTAAGCGAAGCCACATCAAATCCAATCTTTGTTTTAAGGATAATGGTTGATTTTGGTTTATTGTAACTTGATGAAGGCAATGGGGAAACATATTCAAATTGAGCCATTGCATTAAAATACCCGAGGGTGAATAAAAAGGCAAACAGGGAGCTTCTTGTAATTTTTGTTTTCATAAAATATTTTTTTTGATGAATGAATATGCTGAATAATAATTACGGTAAATAATATTTTCCGTTTCAGCCGATGTAAAAATAAAGGAACTTTAATTAACTGAAATAGATAAATGCCGAAATAGAAAAGTAGATTTTCAAGCGGCTTTATAATTCAAAGAATTAATTTAAATAATAAAATTTGTAGTGCTGCATTTTCTATTTTTTAATGGTGAAGGATTTTAGAATTCATTTTTAAGAAAGTGCCTTAACATTTTAATTAATTATTTCAGGTGTTACTTTTTTTATTGTTGAAGTTGCCTTTATTTCTTCACCACATGGCTGAATAAGTTTTG
>JBKJNS010000373.1:0-9406 GCA_046593455.1 Chitinophagales bacterium
AGCGCACCGCTGTCGGCAATTTGCCCCATGTTTTTTGTAATTGTTTGATCAATGAGTTGATCTTGTGACCAGTTCCAGTTGATAATGCTCAAGTTTTTAAATCCGTAATCTGAAAGATTGTGTTTTGGATTCTTAATTCCGGTCTCCTGCATATGTTACGTTTTGATTAATTTTTTTAGTGAGGGTTGCAAAGATAATGTGCGAATTTTTTAGTTGTGAAAAGATAAATCATTTACCATTAAGAAGAAGTTCTATACGGCCATTTATGTTCTCTTAACTTCGCTGCTGATAATGAAACCTAACCTTGAAAATTTCCCCGATCAAAGCACGATAGTAATCTCCTGCGCTCCGCATATTTCGCCTTACCTCAAAGCAGAACTTGCAGCACTTGATTTTAGTATTGATTCTGAAGCAGCAACCTCCATTTCGTTAACCGGAAGTTTTGATGATTGTATCAAACTCAATCTTCAGTTATTTACAGCAAGCCATGTTTTTTTTCTGATCGATCAATTCAAATGCGCCACCCTCGATGAATTATATGAAGGGATAAAGAAAATTGCATGGGAAACCCTCATCGAAGAAGAAGGATATTTTTCAGTTCACTCGATTACAAACAGCTTGGCTGTAACCAACACCATGTTCTTAAACGTGAAGGTTAAAGATGCAATTGCCGATCGATTTATGGAGAAATTAAATTGCCGGCCTTATTCGGGATCTGATAAAGACCGTACTGTAATTTTTGTTTTCTGGAAAGATGGTGAAGCATTGGTTTATTTGGATACAACGGGTGAGTCGCTTACAAAACATGGATACAGAAAACTTTCTGCGAAAGCACCTTTACAGGAATCCCTTGCAGCAGCAATGTTATTATCAACAAGATGGGATCGCAAGTCAACCATCGTAAATCCAATGTGTGGTGGTGGCACGTTAGCCATTGAAGCGGCACTGATTGCCATTAAAAAACCACCCGGACTTATTCGTAAAAATTTCGGTTTCAGGCATTACAAATTTTTTGATGAAAAGGAATTCAAACTTTTGGAAAATGAAGTTGCAGATAAAGCAGCAGATAAAATCAGTTTCACAATTATTGCAACAGACAATGACGAGCACACATTGAATGCTGCAAGAAGAAATGCAGAACTCGCAGGCGTTTCTCATTTAATAGAATTTTCAAACTGCAACTTTGAAAACACTCCTGTGCCTGAAGAAAAAGGAATAGTGATCTTTAATCCCCCCTATGGAGAAAGGCTTGGTTCAGTCTCTGAATTGGAAGAAACTTATAAAGCCATAGGAAGTTTTTTAAAGAAGAACTGCTCTGGTTATTTTGGTTATGTGCTTACCGGCAATATGGAACTTGCAAAGCATATTGGGTTAAAACCCAAATCGAAAAAAACTTTTTTTAATGGTACTCTTGAATGCAAATTGCTGGAGTATGAAATGTATTTGGGAACAAAGAAGCAACCTCGTGAAAACATTGCTCCCGTTGAGTAACATTTAATATTGCTGATTAAAATCATTAGCTGAACTTTACAGTTTAAATACCTTTGTCGAACTTCAGTTCCCAAAAAATATTATTCAGAAAACTTTTTCGGTTATGAAAAAACTTCTTCCAACAATTATATTTTTCTTTTTAATCATTCAAATTTCTTTTGCGCAGGAATGGAAAGATGTTGCTCCAATAATTTATAATAATTGTTCCGGCTGCCACCGCCCGGGAGAGATTGGGCCATTCTCATTGATGAGTTATCACGATGCATCGAACCCCGATAAAATTTACACCATACAATCCTATGTAAATTTAGGCACCATGCCGCCTTGGAAAGCCGATGCAACTTACCGCCACTTTTTAGATGAGAGGGTATTATCGCAATCACAAAAAGACTTGATTTCAAATTGGGTTGATGCAGGAACGCCTGCCGGTGATACCACACTTGCTCCTCCTCCTCCGGTATTTCCAACTGGTTCTCAACTTGGAATTCCAGATAAAGTTTTAACCATGGCGCAAGCGCATTCTACTAACGGAATCAGCACTGATGAGTATGTATGTTTTGTTTTGCCTACTGATTTTATTGCTGATCAAAATATTTCTGCATTGGAATTCAGAGCAGGAAATGGCGCCGCAGTTCACCATGTTTTTCTTTATTTATGTCCTGATAGCTCGGCTTATGATCTTGATTTAACAACGCCCGAATATGGTTATCCGTCCTTTGGAGGAGCAGGTGATGTTACTGCCGACTTTTTAGGATTGTATGGGCCGGGAATGGTACCAAGATTTTATCCCGCAGGTGGCGGAATAAAATTCCCTTCAAAAAGTTTTTTGATTGTTCAAATTCATTATGCGCCACTTGATTATGTAACTACTGATCAATCATCTGTTAATTTATTTTTTACTCCGGCTGATACCATACGACCGGTAATGGCAAAAAGAGTAGGTGAAGGCTTCATTACGAATGGCCCTTTTGTAATTAAGGCGAATGAAATCGATACTTTTAATTCTTCATATCCAATACCTGACGATCGCTCCCTATTTGCAATTGCACCACATCAACATTTGCTTGGTAAGGCTGATAAAATATTCGCAGTAACACCCGATGGCGACTCCATTCCGTTAATCTTTGTTCCGCAATGGGATTTTCACTGGCAGTTGCTTTATAGCTTTCCTTTCATGATTAAACTTCCGCAGAATACAATGATTTATGCAACGGCTGTTTATGACAACACCACCAACAACCCCAACAATCCAAACAATCCGCCGGTTGATGTTCACTATGGTGAAGAATCAACTGATGAAATGTTTAAGTATTTGCTCAACATGCTCAAGTACCAAGTAGGTGATGAAAATTATATTGTCGACAGCAACTACACCGAGCCAACTAATTTACCACCGCCCATTGATGGAATTGTTTCTACACCGCAGTTGTATAACCTTATTCCTAATCCTGCAACCGATGTTACATCAATAACATTTTATTTACCGCATGATGATGTAGTAACAATGAATGTTTATGATCTTAATGGAAAATTAATTTGGGAAAAGAAAATTTCTGCGGCATCGGGTTTTCAGAAAACTGAATTGGATGTAAACAAATTTGAAGTTGGATTGTATTTTCTTTCTATGAAAACTTCTGTTAAAACAATTACAAAACCTTTTGAAGTACAGCGTTAAATTTATTTTTGAATAGAAATTTTCTTTTCCTTAAAGACACATGATTCATATTTGGTGAACAAAGTGAAAACATTTGTTCCGGAGTAATCAGTATGGATTAGTTTTGTATTTTAATCTGAAAGAAAAAATTTTACGTATCTGATTTTTTCAAGCCAATAAACTTCTATATGAAGAAAATAATTTTACTCTTCCTGTTGCTTTCAAATTTTCTTGTAGCAAAAACAAATGCACAAGCTGTTGAGTGGAAAGATGTGGCAGCAATTTTTTATGATAACTGTGCAGTATGCCACCGCCCCGGAGAAATTGGTGATGGTATTATTAATGCAATGGGATATACAAAGCTAATTAATAGCGATTATTTTGGATTAATTCCCTCTAACATTGAAAAAAAACTAATGCCCCCATGGCCGGTAGACCCTCATTACCGCGAATTTCTTGATCAGCGAATTCTGACTGATGATGAAATAAATTTAATTTCAACCTGGGTAAACGAAGATTCAGCATTAAGGGCAGGTGATACATCGTTAGCTCCACCTCCTCCCTATTTTACTCCTGGCTCACAATTGGGAACTCCGGATAATGTATTAACAATGGCTCAACCTTTCACCGTTATTGGAGATGGAGCCGATCACTATCAGGTTTTTGTATTACCTACCAATGATACCTCTGACCAGGAAATAAAAGCCATTGAGTTTAGACCGGGCAATTCAAAAATTGTGCACCATGCATTCATTTACACTTGTGATGACAATACATGTGACAGTCTTGATGCGCTAACACCTGAATATGGGTACCCTTCATTTGGTGGAGCCGGCGAAGGAGCTAATGTTAACTTTATTACACTATGGGGACCGGGCATGAATCCAAGATTCTATCCGGAAGGTGCCGGGCTAAAATTTAAAGCCGGAACCAAAGTCGTTATTCAAATCCACTATGCTCCAACCTATACCGATCAAACAGATCAAACTTCAGTTAACCTGTTTTATGGAACCGATCAGAGTTATAGAAATGTAAAAGGAAAACGAGTTGGAGAAGATTTTCTAATTGAACCGGTGTTCTTTATTGTTAAAAATAAAATTCTCACTTTTCATCAGGAGTATACGCTTGATACAACTTATTCGATGTTTTCCATTGCACCACACATGCATTTGTTAGGCAAGTCATTTAAAATATATGCTCAAACTCCTGAAGGAGATTCAATTCCTTTAGTGTATTCAGATGTATGGGATTTCAGATGGCAATTGATTTATCAGTTTCCAATGTATCAAATAATGCAGAAGGGTACAATAATAAAGACTGAAGCAACGTATGATAATACCGATAATAACCCTAACAATCCAAATTCACCACCTGCAAATGTTGGCTATGGAGAATCTTCATTCACTGAAATGTGTAAATTTTTTATGAACCTTTTAGTTTATCAACCGGGAGATGAGGATGTGATTTTTGATTCAACCTGGCATCCAATTTTTAGCGGTGTAGAACCGGTGGTTTCGGGAATTGTATTTACTCCGCAGCTATATACCCCTATACCGAATCCTGCAAGTGATCATACAGTTATTAACTACTACTTGCCTAATCATGGAAATACAAGATTATCAATTTATGATTTAAATGGAAGATTAGTTATGTCGCCATTTGAAGAGACCTCAGTAGTTTCAGGTTTTCATCGCAAAACTATTTACACAAGCGAAATGATTGCTGGAACTTATTTCTGTACTCTTGAAACAGATGGCAAGCGAATTACTAAATCATTTATTGTTCAGCATTAACCTAAAATTATTTCCAATAAAAAACCCCTGATGGCAATCCTTCAGGGGTTTTTATTTGATTGATAAATATGGTTCAACTAATTCTTACCTGCTTGCCCCGGTTCAAGCGTTGAGCATGTGATTGCTTCCCCTGTTGATGTGATGTTTTCGATAAGTGTTTTCATGATTGAAATATTTTACCTCTATAAACTTAAAACCTATGCCAATAATTTTTTTGCGTTGTCATTCTTTTGTCATCTATCTCAATTGCATCACTTACGAGAAAACAAGTAAAGCCGATTGAGAGTTTAAATAATTTATTTGAGCAGTGCCTTTGGGTCGATAAATGAAACTAAATGAAAACATCTTTTCAATGAATAAAAAAAACCTCCGCCAAAAGGCAGAGGTTTATCAGTTCCAAAAAAAATCGGATATTAATTCGTCGCCTTCTTCTCTTCTGTTTCTTTTGTTGCTTCACTTGTCACAACTGCTGTTTGAGTTGATGCTGCATGCATTTCACATTCCTTTGTATTTCCATTTTCATTAACAACTTCTTTCATTTTACTACCATCAGTACAACATGCATGATTCGATGCCGACATCTCATTCATCATCATCATTTCAACATTCGCTGTAGGTTGCGTTGGGGCTTTATGTAAACCAAGCAATCCGTTTGTTGCAAGTGCCGGTGCAATAACCAAACTCACAATTGACATCAACTTGATTAAGATGTTCATTGATGGTCCGCTCGTATCTTTAAAAGGATCACCTACAGTATCACCTGTAACTGATGCTTTATGTGGTTCCGATTTTTTGAAGTAGGTCTGACCTTGAATCTCAACTCCTTTTTCAAAAGATTTTTTTGCATTGTCCCATGCACCACCGGCATTTGATTGAAACATTCCCATCAACACACCTGATACTGTTGCACCTGCTAACATTCCGCCGAGTACTTCGGGGCCAAATAAAAATCCAATAATTACCGGAGAGAGCAATGCGATTGCTCCCGGCGCCATCATTTTTCTTATTGATGCCTGAGTTGAAATTGCTACGCACTTATCATACTCGGGTTTTCCTGTGCCTTCCATAATGCCGGGAATTTCTCTAAACTGTCTTCTTACTTCCTGCACCATTGCCATTGCCGCTTCGCCTACCGCAGAAATAGCAAGCGATGAGAAGATAAACGGAATCATTCCACCAATAAATAATCCTGCGAGTACATCGGCTTTGTAAATGTCAATTACGTTGATGTGTGCTACACCAACAAATGCTGCGAATAAGGCAAGCGAGGTAAGTGCTGCTGATGCAATTGCAAATCCTTTTCCGGTTGCTGCTGTTGTATTACCTACTGCATCAAGGATATCTGTTTTTTCACGCACCTCTTTAGGCAACTCACACATTTCGGCAATGCCACCTGCATTATCTGCGATTGGACCGAAAGCATCAATTGCTAATTGCATTGCTGTTGTCGCCATCATTCCCGCTGCCGCTATTGCCACACCGTATAAACCTGCAAGTTGATATGAACCAAAAATTCCACCAGCTAAAACAAGAATCGGGAATACTGTTGATTCCATTCCAATTGCTAAACCACCAATAATGTTTGTAGCATGACCTGTTAAAGATTTTTCTACAATTGAACGAACAGGTCGCTTACCCATTGCTGTATAATATTCAGTGATCATACTCATTAATCCACCTACAACTAATCCAAGAATGATTGCACCAAATACACCCATCTTCGTAAAATCTTCGCCGCGCAAATTCATTGATTCAGGTAAAATAAAATCTACAATAAAGTAAGATGCTATCGCTGTAATTGCAATGGCTCCCCAGTTTCCCATGTTAAGTGCGCGCTGAACTACGTTTGCATTGAGCCCCGCATTATCACTTACACGAACAAAGAAAGTTCCTATAATGGAGAAAATAATTCCTGAACCTGCAATTACCATTGGAAGAAGAATGGGTGCAAGACCGCCGAAGTTATCTCCGTTGGAAATCACTTCCCTTCCCAAAACCATAGTACCTAACATGGTGGCTACATAAGAACCAAATAAATCGGCTCCCATACCTGCAACGTCACCGACATTATCGCCTACGTTATCTGCAATGGTTGCAGGGTTACGTGGATCATCTTCTGGAATTCCTGCTTCAACTTTTCCAACCAAATCTGCACCTACGTCGGCTGCTTTTGTATAGATGCCACCCCCAACACGGGCAAAGAGTGCAATACTTTCAGCACCGAGTGAAAAACCTGTAAGTACTTCGAGTGCTGTTTGCAACTGTTCACGATATTCCAGCGAAGCAATATCAGCGCTATGAACAAAGAGCGTATAGAAGACAATAAATAAAGATCCAAGGCCAATTACTGCAAGCCCCGTAACACCGAGACCCATTACAGATCCACCAGTGAATGAAACTTTTAATGCCTGTGCCAAAGAAGTTCTTGCAGCTTCAGTTGTGCGAACATTTGCTTTGGTGGCAATGCGCATTCCAATGTAACCTGCAGTAGCAGAAAAAACTGCCCCTGTGATAAATGCAACTGCAATGAGCGGGCTTGAGTTTGGACTGCTATAACCTAACAATGCAAGCAGAATTGCACCAATAGCTACAAAATAGCCGAGTACACGCCACTCGGCTTGAAGGAAAGCCATGGCCCCTTCAGCGATATAGGTTGAAATTTCTTTCATGCGATTGTTGCCTGCATTTTGTTTTATCACCCATGATGATCTTATGAAGGTAAACAATAAACCCACTACTCCGAGTGCTGGTATTGCGTAAAATAATTGATTCATGCTTAGTTAAAATTTTAAGGTTAAACTCCTTTTATTAAGGAGGGGCGCAAATATAATCGCCGATGAAGGATGAAGGTAATTTCTTGTATAGAAAATTAGCGACTCGCTTTAATCATTCTTTCGTTTCCGCTCATGTCTTTTCGAACTTTGGTTTTGGTAAACCCTTTCGTATGTAGCAATGAAGCTGCCTGTTCGCTGTACTCCCTATTGATTTCTAAATAGATAGCGCCTTTTTCAACTAAATTAGTTTGGGCAAAATCAGCAATTGAATTATTGAAAATCAATGGATCATTATCAGGAACAAACAATGCCTGATGGGGCTCAAAATGAAGTACATTATTATGAAGCTTGGTTTTTTCATTCTCTAAAACATACGGCGGGTTGCTTACAATGAGGTTAAATTGTGAACCAAAATTTGTAGCAGCTTTTAAAATATCATGCTGCATAAATTCTATAATTGTTGAATTGAGTTCTGCATTTTCCCCGGCAATCTTTAATGCATCGGCAGAAATATCGAGTGCACTGACTTGTGCAAATGGAAGATTTTTTTTAAGCGCAATTGCAATGCAACCGCTACCGGTTCCAATATCAAGAATCTTTAATTCCTCTTGATGATTCCAATTTTTATATTCTTGAATGATCCACTCAACTAACTCCTCAGTTTCGGGGCGCGGAATAAGAACCGATTTATTAATTTTCAATTTCAATCCATAAAAAAAAGTATAACCAAGAACATATTGTACCGGCTCGCCTTTGATCAAACGCATTAATTTCCATGCAAGATCATTAGCTTTTACTTCGGCTATGGTTTCAGCACCTTTTAAAAAAATATCGGACTTATTAATTCCTAACCTATCATCAAAAATCCATTGCGTAATACTTTCCGCTTCGCCTTTCTCATATACAGGCTGCAATGATTTTATGTAATGATCATATACATTCTTTATCGTCATGCAACAAAAATAACTCTGTTACTTTTGTTGCATGCAAACGCTTGATAATGTATACATGAGAAGATGTTTGGAACTTGCAGCGCAGGGAATGGGGAATGTTGCTCCAAATCCACTCGTGGGTTGTGTGATTGTAAATGATGATAAAATTATTGGAGAAGGCTATCACCAAATGTTTGGTAAGGCGCATGCCGAAGTAAATGCCATCAATAGTGTGGGTGACCAATCGCTCTTACAGCAATCAACTTTGTATGTGAATCTTGAACCATGCTCGCACTTTGGCAAAACCCCTCCATGCGCTGATTTGATTGTTGCAAAAAAAATTCGAAGAGTAGTTGTTGGATGTACTGATCCAAACCCGCTTGTGGCGGGCAAGGGAATTGAGAAATTGCGAATTGCGAATTGCGAATTACGAATTGATGTACTTGCAAATGAATCGCGTGAATTGAACAAACGCTTCTTTACTTTTTACGAAAAGAAGAGACCTTATGTGATTCTAAAGTGGGCACAAACCTCTGATGGATTTTTAGCTCAGGAAAATAGATCACGAATAAACATCAGCAATGACTTTTCCAGAAAATTGATGCATGAATGGCGCAGTGAAGAAACTGCAATTATGGTGGGCAAAAACACTGCGCTATTTGATAATCCCAAACTAGATTCAAAATTTCACGGCAAAAAAAATCCTTTAAGAATTGTTCTTGATAAAAATCTTCAACTCCCTTCCTCTTTAAATTTATTTGA
>JBKJNS010000434.1:0-2734 GCA_046593455.1 Chitinophagales bacterium
TCATGTTTTCACCGAAAACATGATAAAGTGTTTCAAGATGCTTTCAGGAATGATAAAATAGTGAATGGTCAATCGTCAATTCACAATAAAGTTCACCATTCACTATTCACAACAATGCTAAACAGAATAATAAATTTCTCCCTTCATAATCGTTTGCTCATTGTAGTAGCATCGGTTTTGCTAATCGTGTTCGGTTCGTTTGTAGCCACACGAATGGAAGTAGATGTATTTCCCGACCTGACTGCACCAACCGTTGTAGTGCTTACCGAAGCACACGGAATGGCCCCAGAAGAAGTGGAAAAACTAGTAACCTTTCCTATTGAGACATCGGTGAACGGTGCAACCAATGTTCGCAGAGTTCGCAGTTCATCTTCCGCAGGAATTTCAATTGTGTGGATTGAGTTTGAATGGAACACCGACATTTTTAAAGCACGGCAAATTGTAAACGAAAAAATAATTGCCGTTGCCGAAAAGCTTCCGCAAGGTGTGGGCAATCCTACAATGGCTCCGCAATCAAGTATCATGGGTGAAATAATGCTTATCAGTTTAACGGCTGACAGCACTTCACAAATGGATTTACGCACCATTGCCGACTGGACTCTTAGACCGCGACTATTAGCTACAGGTGGTGTGGCACAAGTAGTTATAATTGGTGGAGAATACAAGCAGTATCAGATTTTGGCTTCACCGCAAAAAATGAATTATTACCAGGTATCGTTAACAGAATTACTTCATGCGAGTGAACAGGCAAATGGAAATTCATCGGGCGGTTTCATCAATGAATACAGCAACGAATACATTGTAAAAGGCATTGGCAGAACAAGTGATGTGAACGAGATTGGAAAATCAGTTATCAAAACGGTAAATGGCAAAACCATAATAATTGAAGATGTAGCAGAAATAAAAATTGGTGCGGCACAAAAAATTGGCGATGGTTCATTAATAGGAAACCCGGCAGTTATAATGACCGTGATGAAACAACCTGCCACCAACACTTTAGAACTCACAACAAAAATTGATGCAGCCATTGCCGAAATGCAAAGCAATTTGCCAAAAGACATTCACATCAACACAAAAATATTTCGTCAGGCAGATTTCATCAACGCATCCATCAGCAACATTCAAAAAACTTTATTGGAAGGAAGCATTTTTGTAGTCATCATTTTGTTTTTGTTTTTAATGAATTGGCGAGCAACAATTATTTCATTGCTCGCAATTCCGATTTCTTTAATCGTAGCCATACTCACCTTAAAATGGCTGGGCTTCACCATCAACACCATGAGTTTAGGAGGAATGGCAATCGCCATTGGTGCATTGGTTGATGATGCAATCATTGATGTGGAGAATGTTTTTAAGCGGCTAAAACAAAACGCCATTAAACCGATTGCAGAACGCACCGACAAACTCAAAGTAATTTTTGATGCTTCGGTTGAAATCCGAACATCCATCATCAATGCAACCTTCATCATCATTGTTGCATTCGTTCCGCTTTTCTTTTTGTCAGGCATGGAAGGAAAATTACTTGCACCGCTTGGCATTGCATTTATTGTTTCGCTTTTCGCTTCGCTTATCGTTTCCATTACACTCACACCTGTTTTGGGAAGTTATCTTTTAGCCAATGATAAAATGCTGCAGAAGCAACATGGCGAAAGTTGGTTAGTGCAACGCCTGCAAAAAGTTTACACGGCTGCACTCATAAAAATAATGGGTTGGAAAAAAACGGTAATTGCAATATCGGTAGTGTTATTAGTAGCCGCACTTTTTACCATGAGTCAGTTGGGAAGAAGTTTCTTGCCCGAATTTAATGAAGGTTCATTAGTGATTAGTGCAGTTTCATTACCAGGAATTTCATTGGAAGAAAGCAACAAAATAGGAACAGCCGTAGAGAAAGCATTGCTTTCAGTTCCCGAAATAAAAATTACCACACGAAGAACTGGAAGAGCAGAATTAGACGAACATGCACAGGGCGTAAACGCTGCCGAAATAGATGCTCCTTTTGTTTTGGCTGACAGAAGCCGTGAAGAATTTATGGAAGATGTGCGGGGAAAATTAGCTGGCGTTTCAGGAGTGAATATTACCATCGGGCAACCCATTTCTCACCGCATTGACCACATGCTTTCAGGAACCCGTGCAAACATTGCCATCAAAATTTTCGGCACTGATTTGAATAAACTTTTTACACTTTCAAATGAAATCAAAAATGAAATTCAAAATGTAAACGGCTTGGTTGATTTAAGTGTAGAGCAACAAGTTGAAATTCCTCAGGTGCAGATAAAAGCAAAGCGTGATATTCTTAATCACTATGGAATTACCATTGGACAGTTTAATGAGTTTGTTGATGTAGCTTTTGCAGGCGAAAAAGTTTCGGAGATATACGAGGGAGCAAAAACATTTGATTTAATCCTTCGCTTTGACGATGCCAACAAAGGAAAAATTGAAAACATAAAAAACGCTTTAATAGATGCTCATCTAACAAACGAAAACAAAGATGAAGCATTCAACATTCAAAATTCAACATTTAAAATTCCCCTTCACTATGTAGCGGATGTTATCAGCACAACCGGACCAAACACTATTAACCGTGAAAATGTGCAGCGCAAAACCGTGGTGTCAGCCAATGTTGCAGGGCGCGACCAGAAAAGTGTAGTGCAGGACATTCAGAAAATCATCAACGAAAAAGTAAAACTTCCCGAAGGGTATCACATTGAATACGGAGGACAATTTGAAGCCGAAG
>JBKJNS010000519.1:0-4095 GCA_046593455.1 Chitinophagales bacterium
ATAATATTGCGGAACATCGGCATGGAAAGAAGTTTTGTCACCCATAGTATCAATTTTTTCCATTGCTTGCCTTATAATGCTGAGTGATTGCCACATCTCTTCATTGCGAACAAGAAAACGATCATAAGTATCACCCTTGGTTCCAACGGGAACTATGAAATCAAAATCTTCATAGGAAGAATAAGGATTTAAGGCACGAACATCATAATCAACTCCCGTTGCCCGCAAGTTGGGTCCGGTAAAACCATAGTTGATCGCACGCTCAGCACTTATTGGTCCTGCACCAATGGTGCGCTCCATAAAAATTCTGTTACGGGTAAAAAGTTTTTCAAATTCTTTGAGCGCTTTAGGGTAATCCTTCATAAACTCTTCCAACTTGCGCCATGCAATGTCAGTGAAATCTCTTTCGAGTCCACCTACGCGACCGATGTTTGTTGTCAATCGTGAGCCGCACACTTCTTCCCATATCTCATAAATTTTTTCGCGGTGTTGCATCAAGTAAAGAAATCCTGAGTAAGCGCCAGTATCAACACCGAGAATGGAATTACAAATGAGGTGATCTGCAATGCGTGCGAGTTCCATGATGATCACCCGCAAATATTCTACTCGCTTTGGTAATTGAATTCCCAAAAGCTTTTCCACCGTGATATGCCAGCCCATGTTGTTTATAGGTGCGCTGCAATAATTTAATCTGTCAGTTAGCGGAGTAATTTGATAATAAGGACGGTGCTCAGCAATTTTTTCGAATGCACGATGAATATAACCGATGGTTGAATCACCACTCACAATTCTTTCCCCATCAATCTCCACAATATTTTGAAACACGCCATGCGTTGCAGGATGTGTGGGTCCAATGTTGAGAGTGATTGTTTCCTTTTCTAATCCACCTTCCTTAAGTTTTATATGTTGATTACCCGTTAGCATTGATTTTATCTCGAATTGCGAATTGTCAATTTCGAATTTGATTTTTGATTTTGAAATCTATTTGTGATTTGCAATTTGTTTTTTGAATGTTTTAAAGATCCGCTCTTATCAACTTCGGGTCTCTTCCAAACATTTCATCATTCTTATCTTTTCTGGTATTGTCTTCAAGAGGATATTCCTTTCTCATAGGGAAAATTGTCATCTCATCTACATTCAAAATTCTCTTCAAGTTAGGGTGACCTTCGAAAATGATTCCGTAAAAATCATAGGTTTCTCTTTCCATCCAGTTTGCACTTGACCAAAGTTCTGTCATCGTCGGTGCTTTTGGCGGATCACCTGCGAGAGGTAATTTCACTCTCAATCGAATGTTATTTACAAAACTATGCAAGTGATAAACCACTTCAAACTTATGCGTGCGATGCGGATAATGAACGCCGCATAAATCAGTAAGGAAAATAAAATTGAGTTCTTCATCATTCTTCAAAAAATCCATTACTCTTATAATGTGCTCATGATCGGTTGAGATGCTCATGATACCAAATTGCAAATCGGGCGGACTAATTCTTTCGCCGAATTTTTCATTAAGCTTTTCTAATATTCTTTCGTTAGTTACCATAGAAACAAGAAAATGGAAAATAGAAAATAGAAAATGGTAATGGCATAAAAATTATTTTCTGATTTCTAATTTCAATTTTAAAAATTTTAATTTTCAATAGTTTTAATTCCATAAGATTCAAGCAGCGCCTTGTACTCTGGTGAATTTCTACGGCGCATTGCTTCATTATGTACAAGTTCCTGAATCTTCATTACGCCATCAATAATTTGCTCTGGTCTTGGTGGACAGCCCGGAACATAAACATCAACAGGAATAATTTGATCGATGCCTTGAAGTACAGAGTAAGTATCAAATATTCCGCCGCTCGATGCGCATGCTCCAACAGCAATTACCCAACGCGGTTCTGCCATTTGCTCATACACTTGTTTAAGAATGGGTCCCATCTTTTTTGCAATGGTACCCATCACCATTAAAAGATCTGCCTGGCGCGGTGAAAAACTTACGCGCTCACTTCCAAATCGTGCAAGATCATAATGCGATGCCATGGTTGCCATAAATTCAATTCCACAGCAGGAGGTTGCAAATGGCAATGGCCAAATAGAATTTTTTCTTGCCAAACCAATTACGCGATCTCTTTGTGTTGCAAAAAACCCTGCGCCTTCAATTCCGGGCGGAGCTTCAACAACTGTTATTTTTCTTTCTTCTGTAAACGTTTCCATATTAATTTGTTTTGAAAATAGAAATTAGAAAATAGTCCTTACCATTTTCGCCATCCTTACTATTTTCCATTTTCTGTTTTCTATTTTCTTTAAAAGAATTATTCCCAATCCAAAGCTCCCTTCTTTATAATGTAATAAAACCCTGCAAGCAACAAACCCATAAATAAAGCCATCGTAATTATTCCTTGCATTCCTAATTCATAAAAATTGATTGCCCATGGGTAAAGAAAAATTACTTCCACATCAAACAGCACAAACAAAATTGCCGTAAGAAAATATTTTATTGCAAATGGTTGCCGTGCATTACCAACTGATTTTACGCCGCTCTCAAATGCTTGCAATTTTTTCTGTGTATTTAGTTTTGGCCCAATCAAATGGGTAACAACCATTATGAATGCAACAAAACCTACAGCAAAAATTAATTGAAAAAGTATGGGTAAATAATTTACAGCAGTGGTTTGTTGGGGAATTGAATTTACATCAAGTAACATCGTCATTGGCTCTTAAAATTGCAGGGCAAATGAACGAAGGAAAGGTGAGATGTCAAATTCTGTTTGAGTTAAAAAAATTTGGATGATTAACTATTATTGGTAACCTTTTTAAGGAAATGAATTTTGCTATAAATAAAAGTTTAAGGTAGTTGTTAATTCTTTTGAAACTGACATCCGGTTGGCAAGGGTGATATAAATTAAAATTGTTCTCACCCTTACGATCATTACTTTTGAAATAATTATTAAAAGCTTTATCAATATGAAAGCAAACAAAATCCACTTCTCTCTTTTCTTATTTCTATTTACATTTAAAATTGTCACAGCTCAACCGGGCGCACTTGATCCATCGTTCGGCATTGGTGGGAAAGCTAATTTCCATCCAAACTTTTCTGCCGCAGAAGCAAGAGATCTTGCAATCACTACCGATGGGAAAGTTCTTTTACTCTCAGCGAATTACTCAATTGGCAGTTGGCTTATCAAATTAAACGCAGATGGCACATTGGATACATCCTTTGCTAATCAAGGCAAGCTCATAATCCCATTTGATTATTATGTTGTTCCAACTGCCATTGCTGTTGACAGTGAGCATCGCATACTTGTATTTGGTAAAGATGATATATACCTATACGCTTTCATTGCGGTGTATCGCTTTTTAGAAAACGGGGAACCTGATACTTCTTTTGGAACGGATGGAGTTGGGACAACCACACTTAATGAAGCCAATCGTGCAATGATTATACAAGCAGATGGTAAAATAGTAGTGGCGGGGCAGAAGGATTATTTAACCGCAACAGTTGAAAGAATTAATGTTGACGGCACTACAGATACTTCTTTCAACTCCATTGGTAGCAATTCCATTGTAGCTCTCCCTAATAGTTATATTTTTTCTTTAGCCCAACAGCCCGATGGTAAATTGCTTGCAACAGGAACAGCAGATGGTAAAATGTTTATCGCAAGATTTAATATTGATGGTGAACTTGATAACTCTTTTGATGGAGACGGTTATGCAGCGTTTTTCAATGGAGATATTATGGCAGGGCAAGATGTAACAACAATGCCTGATGGGAAAATTTTAATTGTAGGGCATCGTGAAACTGAAACTGAAAGCAGTATGCTATGTTGGAAACTGTTACCTGATGGTTCCCTTGATAATTCTTTTGGCAATAATGGGGTTGCTACACTGTACACCGGTAGCGAAAACAATTTTGCATGGTTTGTTTTGTCTAACTCCGATTCAACGGCAATTGTTGGCGGTGAGATTTTTAATGGTTTGGTTTACCAACCTGTATTATATCATTTGTTAAACGATGGTTCGTTCGATAATAATTTTGGAGAATGTGGAGTTGCAGGAAAAACTTTTGATTGCGGCAAATCAATACAAATGAATGGAATGAAAACAGCCGAC
>JBKJNS010000144.1:0-4192 GCA_046593455.1 Chitinophagales bacterium
AATGATGATCGCGCAATTGATTTAATAATTCACCCGCATTATCTTTTTCTTCAAAATATGCCTTAGTAATTTTCTCCAATGCATTGGTTGTTTTTCCCAATGCCGATACAATTAAAACGATTTGTTCGCCTTTAAAATTTTCAAGAATAGATGCTACGTTTCTGAATGAATCTGCGTCTTTAATTGAAGCCCCGCCAAATTTGAAAATCTTCATTGATTTAATTTACCTGATTGATTCTTAAAATAATTTTTCTATCTGCTCATGATTCATTTTACATAGTATCCATTCTGAGTTGAGCGATGCACCAATTTTTTTATAGAAGTTAATTGCAGGTTCATTCCAGTCAAGCACATGCCATCGGAAATGGTTTGCTCCCGATTCTTTTGCAAATTTTCCTACCGCATCAAAGAGTTTTTTTCCGATGCCAAATCTTCTCATAGATTCTGTAACTATAATATCATCGAGGTAAATCATTTTTCCTTTCCAAGTTGAATAACCAATGTAGTAAACAGCACAGCCAACAATAATATTGTCGGCGATAGCAACTTGCGAATGATAGATTGCTTCCTTACCAAATCCATCTTTCATCATTGATCCAACTGTGGTCTCAACTTCCATTGGTGCTTTCTCATACAATGCGAGCTCTTTTATTAATGACAGAATTGAGGGAATATCAGATTCCTTAGCTGTTCTTATTTCTATATTCATTTGTTCGCTCACTTTAATTCGCAAAGTTAGAAAAGCAATTTTGTGAATAGGGTGTGAATTTGAAATGAATAATAGATGAGAAAATTATTTTGAATTATTTTGCACTCGTTATTAAACTAATATCAAACAGCTTTAAAATGCTACTTGAAATTTTCGGAGCCCCTAAAATCACCTTTGAACAACTGAAGCAAATAGATGCCGCTGCGCCGCAACTTATTTTATGGGCAACACCTGTGATGATTTTTTTTGTTACGCTTGAATATTTTCTTGCAAAAAGAGAACACCGCGACTCTTATGATTATCAGGAATTGCGCGGTTCCGTTTTTATTGGTTTAGGAAATCTTGCGACCAATTTTATTACCAAGATTATTTTGTTTGCTGTTGTAATTTACTTCTACAATTTAGTTCCATGGAGAATGGAAGCTGTGTGGTGGATGTTTTTTCCTGCCTTCATCTTGCTTGATTTCTGTAGCTATTGGGCTCACCGGATTTCGCATCAGCAAAGATTCTGGTGGGCTACGCATGTTCCGCATCACAGCAGCAATCACTATAATCTTGCAGTGAGTTTCAGACTTTCGTGGATTCAGCAGTTTAAAATATTGTTTTTTATTCCGGTTACAATTGCGGGTTTTCATCCGCTTGTTTTTTTTGTTGTTAATCAGGTCGCAGTACTTTTTCAGTTCTGGGTGCATACTGAATACATCACCAAACTTCATCCATGGATCGAGTATGTATTTGCCACACCTTCAAATCACCGCGTTCATCACGGAACTGATGATAAATATATTGACAAGAATTACGCACCCGTTTTTATTTTGTGGGATAGGTGGTTTGGAACTTTTCAGCCCGAAGAAGAAACTCCTAAATATGGTCTAACAACTCCCATTCATTCCGATAATCCTTTTTACCTTGTATTTCATGAGGCCGTTGATATTGTAAAAGATGTGAAGAGTGCAAAAGGATTCAGGCAGAAAATGTGGTTTTTATTTGGAAGACCTGTAGAGATTGCCAAGTACAAAAAAAAGTTATTGGCTGAATCAATTAATAATGAAGTTCTGAAGCAAGCATCTTAATTCATAAAAAACCAATTGAAAAATCCACCAAAGATTTCTGCTATTTCAAATCATAACTAGTAGAAAACCTATTTACTATATTTGCGTAAGACAAAATGCGATTTCATCCTTCGATTAACTCAGGACGACAGTCGCATTTTAATTTCAAACAAAAAACTATTAAATGAAAACTACCAGAAAAGTTATAACGCTTGATGAGTTTATTTTTCAAAGAGAAAAAGATTTCCCTTTTGCAACAGGAGAGTTGAGCGGGCTGCTGAGAGATATAGCTTTTGCAGCTAAGATTGTAAATCGTGAAGTAAACAAAGCAGGATTAGTAGATATTTTAGGAACCACCGGAGCAAGTAATGTTACAGGCGATGAAGTAAAGAAGCTCGACATTTTTGCCAATGAGCAATTTATTTCTGCATTGGAAGTGAGTGGTGAATGTTGTGGCGTTGCCAGTGAAGAGATGGAAGAATACCTCCCCATCAGCACGGAAGAAACAAAGAATGCAAAGTATGTAGTAACCATTGATCCGCTTGATGGCTCAAGTAACATTGATGTGAATGTTGCCATTGGAACCATCTTTAGTATTTACCGCCGACAATCTTTTTTTGGTCCATGTACCGATGAAGATTTTCAACAGAAAGGATCTCGACAAGTTGCAGCCGGCTACATTATTTATGGTTCAAGCACCATGATGGTTTACACTACGGGCAATGGAGTAAATGGTTTTACACTCGATCCTTCGATTGGTGAATTCTGTTTATCACATGCTGATATTAAAATGCCGGAAACCGGAAAAATTTATTCTGTAAACCAAGGTAATTTTTTAAAGTTTGAAATGCCTGTAAAAGAATTTATTACTTATTGCCAGAGCGAAGACAAAGCAACCAATCGGCCTTTTTCATTGCGTTACATTGGTTCTATGGTGGGTGACATTCATCGTAATTTATTATACGGCGGTATCTTCATGTATCCCGCAACCAGGAGCGCACCTAAAGGAAAATTAAGATTGCTGTATGAATGTTTCCCTATGGCATTTATTATAGAACAAGCAGGAGGGAAGGCTTCTGATGGTTCAAAAAGAATTCTTGATATTGAACCAAGAGAACTCCATCAACGCTCACCAATTTTTATGGGATCAAAAACTTTGGTTGAAAAAATGGAAGAATTTATTCGCCAGTCGACAATAGCAGAGGTTCCTGTTTCGGTTGGTGCACCGGTATCTGCATAGCGGAATTAAAATGTGTAATTGATTTTTAATATAACTCTGCGTTATTGTATCCGCTATCATCCTTCAAATTAAATCCTCTCGAAGCAGCCACAGCAAGTTCATCGCATCTTTCGTTTTCAAAATGACCTGCATGTCCTTTAATCCACTTGAAAGTGATATGGTGTTTGCGATAGAGTTGTAAAAATATTTTCCAGAGATCGGGGTTCTTTACTTTCTTAAAATTTTTCTTTTCCCAATTAAATAACCATCCTTTATCTACGGCTTCAACCACATACTTTGAATCACTTACAACAACCACTGTGCTGCCGTCAAACTTTAATGCTTCGATTCCTTTGATCACAGCCATTAACTCCATTCTGTTGTTAGTGGTTTTTTTATAGCCGCCCGATAATTCTTTTTCTAGTTTACCGTAGCGAAGGATGGTTCCATATCCGCCCGGTCCGGGATTTCCACTACAGGCGCCATCAGTAAAAAGATATATTGTTTTGGAAGGAAGATGGGTTGCTTCGTTGATCATGGGGTGAAGATAGGAAGTGAAAACCTCGGTGATGAAATTTTGGTTTTAATAAATCGAAGTAAAAATATTTACTTCAATCTTCTTTGCCTTCTTCCATAGTTGAGATATATATCGAACAAGCAGTTTATGAGTCGTTATAATCATATAAGCAGCTATTGACTGAGGTAATATTGAAACCATACTTCGAGAACGATTATTGAAAATTGACAACCTTACTACCTTAGTAACAAAGTCATCATTTATGCACTAAGGCACCTTATTACCTTATTCCTAACGCAATGTTTTTTGGTAAAACTTTATAAAGTCATCGTACTCTTTTTTAAAAGTCGTTTTCTTATGATGTTCATGCTGGTTCAAAATATATTTACAAACTTTATCGACATCGGATTTGGAAACTGAAAAAGCCGATGCTGAACTCTGCCATGCAAAAATTCCCTGGCACAGTTTATTTTCATTAATAAACTTTGCAGAACTATCAGCCACTATTGTAAGTAATGTTTGTTCCGACATTGCAGGCGAACGCGAAGCAATAAAATGGGTATGTTCAGGGTTGCAATAGATCGCGTATAATTTACAGTCGTTATTATTTACAATCCCAGTAATATACTTTTCTACTCTTACCCTATTCATTTCACTAATAAACGGCAATCTGTTTTGCGTGACAAGAATAAAAT
>JBKJNS010000292.1:0-2857 GCA_046593455.1 Chitinophagales bacterium
AGCGCATGAATCAATGTTATTGGTGCCTATTACCGCGCGCATGAACTTCTGCATCAAATAATTTTCTTCATTTGTGCAGCGAGCGCTGGAGATTCCTGCGATGTAATCGGGTCCGTAATTATTTTTTATTTCAGTGAGTTTTGTGGCAATGAAATCATACGCTTCATCCCATGTTGCTTCTACAAACTCACCGTCTTTTTTAATAAGCGGTGTACGGATTCTGTCGGCATGATTGTAAAATGAAAAAGCAAATCTTCCTTTCAAACAAGTATGACCTTCATTTGCTTCGGCATCATAAGGCGCCTGAATTGATTTTACTTTTCCGTTGCTCACTGCAACATCAAGATTGCAACCAACGCCGCAGTAAGTGCAAACTGTTCTTTCTTTTGTGTCGAATGAAATGCTCTTCGATTCAAACACATCACTGATGGCTGATGTAGGACATGCCTGCGCGCATGCACCGCAACTCACGCAATCTGATTCAAAAAAGTTTTGCTCAAATCCTTTGATGATCTTCGAGTCAAATCCTCTTCCTGCCATGCTCAAAACAAATTCTCCTTGTATCTCATCACAGGCGCGCACACAACGAAAACAGTTGATGCATTTTGAAAGATCGGAAGTCATGTAAGGATGGCTCAAATCTTTTCCTCTTCCGAGATGATTTTTTCCTTCTGGATAACGAACATCTCTTATTCCAACACGGGCAGCTACTTCCTGCAACTCACAATTATTATTCACCTCGCAAGTGAGGCAATCAAGCGGATGATCTGTAAGTACTAACTCAATAATATTTTTTCTCAACTTGGTGATGCGGTCATTTTCTGTATAGATGAATGAACCAGCAATCACAGGAGTATGACACGATGCCTGTGTTTTTGCAGGCCCATCTTTTTTCAGTGCAACATCAACAGAACACACTCTGCATGAACCAAAAGGATCAAGATTAGGTGCATCGCAAAGCGTAGGAATTAATTTTTGACCACGGTGGCGGCGAATGAAAGAGAGAATGGTTTCACCTTCATGAACGATGCATGGTTCACCATCAATGTACGCAACCGTAGTGGTTCCGTTTCCATTCCCGTTGGTTGAATTTCCATTCGTGTGCAACGGAAAACCATTCGGTGAAATTTTATTCTTGCTGTTTACTTCCAGTGTGTTACTCATGTGTTTATGATTTGAAGTAGGGAGAAAGTTCGTGATCGAAATAGTGAAGTGCATTCTTAATTGGCAATGGTAACCCTCCGCCCAATGCGCAGAGTGAACCGAGTTCTAAAGTTTCCAAGAGATCATTTAAAAGTGTGCGGTCAACTTTGTAATCAGAAGTTCTTGCTTTGTTCAGCATCTCGTAACCGCGTGTGCTGCCGAGGCGGCACGGAAAACATTTGCCGCAACTTTCATGGGCTGTGAATTGAAAAAGATGTTCGAGGTATTGAAGAATAGGAAAGTCATCGGGGATACAAACAACTGATGCGTGACCTAATAGAAATCCGTTTTGAGAAAATGAATCGAAGTCAACGTTGAGATCATTTATTTTTTGCACCGGCACCAAACCACCAAGCGGTCCTCCTATGTGCATTGCTTTGATGTTGTGCTTGAATCCTTTCCCTAAATCATTGATCACCACACTCAATGGTGTTCCCATATCCACTTCATAAATTCCCGGGCGATTGAAATGACTGTCAAGCGAAATTAATTTAGTGCCTGTTGATTTAGCAGTGCCGATGGCAGAAAATTTCTTTCCTCCATTTTCAATAATGAAAGGAAGATTCGCAAGAGTTTCAACATTATTCACCACAGTTGGTTTGTTAAACAATCCTTGCTGTGTTGGAAACGGCGGTCGAATTCTCACCTCAGGTCGTTGACCTTCAATGGAAGAAAGTAAAGCAGTTTCTTCGCCACAGATGTAAGCGCCTTGTGCTTTTATTATTTTAAAGTTGAATGAAAACCCCGAGTTCAAAATATTTTCTCCGATCAGTTTATTTACTCGCAACACTTCCACTTCATTCGAAATAATTTCAACCGACTCAGGATATTCTCCTCTGATGTAAACCACACCTATATCGGCACCTGCGATGTAGCCGGCAATGATCATCCCGAGTAAAAGTGAATGCGGTCGCTGCTCCATAATGTAGCGATCGCTGTATGCGCCAGGATCGCCTTCATCGGCATTGCAAACAATAAATTTTTGAACACCGGCAGTGTTCATGCACGATTCTAATTTGAATGCAATCGGAAACCCTGCGCCGCCTCTTCCTCTTAAACCTGAAAGTTTTATTTCGGCAAGAAGATCTGTTACCGAAGTGCTTAATGTTTTTTCGAGGATGGAATAATATTTTTCTATTCCCGGAAAATCAGCAGTGAGAATCGGAGTTCCGCTGCTTCCAACAAAATATTCATCAACAGGTTTGCTCTCTTCTTTTTTTATTGCTTCAATTTGATCAATTGCATTACCTGAATAATTTTTCCCTCCATAATTAAACGCACTGTTCTCATGGCATCTGCCGAGGCAACACATTTCTCCGATTTCATTTTCATTAAAAACTTCACCTAACTTTTTTGAAAGTGAAGGTTGAGTTCCTGCAGTAAGGCATGCGCTTCCGTTGCACACATATACTTTCTTGCCTTTGTTTTCAGGTTTCAGGAAATCGTAAAATGAAACAGAACCGTAGAGATTGGCGTTGCCAAAAAGGAATTCTTCTTTCAGTTTCTCTAACTTGTCGTGAGATGGTGTTCCTTCAAGCACGGCGGCATCACCTAATTTTTCAAAGAGGTTATTACCCAATCCTTTTCTACCGCTGAGTTCACTTAAATTTTTTGACATGCAATGTTTTTTCCTTTCAATTTAAAATCACCTGCG
>JBKJNS010000330.1:0-6047 GCA_046593455.1 Chitinophagales bacterium
CGGGAGTTACCTGCTTATCAACTTCTATTTCTGAAACTGCTGTAATACCTGAACCGGTGTATCAGGATTCACTCATCCTGAGTAATGGTGATGTAAGAAAACACTACGTACAGTTCGTGAATAATCAGGAAACTGCATTGTCCCCTGCTATGAATACTTATGGTTCTTATGGTTTCGATTTTTATTTGGTAAAAAGAGGAAGTGCTTCAAGTTATCCGCTTTTTATTTTATTTCAGGGATATGGCGGTGAATTTGACAAAGGAATTGGTTTGGATGAAGCCTATACGGATTGTTATGCATTGGGTGTCTATGATTGGTTACCAATTCCTACTGGTGGTAAGGTAGGCGAGAATTCTTATTTCTATGGTTACCACGAAAAATTCAATATCTATTCTAATAGCAATCCTGTTCCAACAACAGGAATTATAAAATCATTTGTACAAACGAGGTACATGGAAGCAATTAAATGGATTGAAAGGAAGTATCCGATTGATACTACCCGGCTATATACCAAAGGAACTTCGGCAAACGGTTTCGGTGCAATATTAATGGCGAGTATTTTTCCCGAGAAAATTGCTGCTGTATACGATAATGTTGAACCATTTGCTGTTTCCCCTGTGAGCGATACCTATAAACAGATGTGGGGAGAATCTGCAACAGAATTAAAATCTGACATTCTGGATTGGCAGACTGGTGATGCTCTAACTTTAAAGAAAATCACACACTTTATTAAGATGATGAATATTAATGAACAACGATCAATGCCTCCGATATTTGATGTACATGGTAAAAACGATGTAACTGTTGCATGGAATGCTGATAAGGTGGAGTGGTTGGATTCATTAAATCTCAATCATATTGGTGGTGCGTGGTATTGGGATCAGCGTGATCATGGAGGCAGTGGCAAAAATTTCGATGATGAAGAAATTGAACCAAACTATTATCGCTTTGCCACAAATATTTCATATCCGGCATTCACAAATTGTTCAATCAATCAAGACCCTGGTAATGGAAATAAAACTAACGGAGACGATTATGGAACCTATAACGGATACCTTGATTTTGTTGATGATAACATTGCTGATAAAACTTGCAGTTACCTCATTCATGTTTTCATCAAAGACTTTTATGTGGGTGGTGTATTGGATGCTTTACAATACTCAACATGTACAACCGACATCACTTTCAGACGTCTTCAGAATTTTCAACCTGCAATAGGTTCCACTATCAAATGGAAAAATTTCGATGATGTAACTAACTTAAAAGTCCAGAGCGGATCTTTCACCTATAATGGAGGATTGATAACCTTGACAGGGCTTACCGTAAATAAGACAGGCAATCGCATCAAACTCAGAATAGATAATTGCACAAGCAAATTAGGCGATGATGATTCTGATAATGATGAAAGCATGATTGATGAATCGGTTGTTAACTTCTCTAAAACTTCCGCCGGCTACATGGCTCATCTTGAATCTGCAATTGATCAAAGCATTGATGTTTCTGTTTATGACTTGTTAGGAAGAACAATAAGTGTGAAAAGAATAAATCTTTTACAAGGCAGTAACTCTTTTGAAATTACAGCCCCATCTACTGGTATTTATTTGGTTGAAGTAAAAAACCAATCATTTCATTATACAGAGAAGTTGATGTTTTAGAAATCATATCATTCCCACAAAAAACAAAACCCTTTGCAAATAGCGCAAGGGGTTTTGTTTTAAAACTAAATCTTTGGCTAATCAAATAGATCTGTTGGGTCCTCATCTCCCAAATCACGGTTCGAAATAAAACTCATTTCATCCGCAATGTTTTTAGGTGTGATTGCAATGATAGCGGTATTGATCATTTGAAATACAGCATCCTTAATTTCACTTTCTAAACTTTGTGTTTGTTCAAAATTGATTGTTGTCTTCATGTCTTTTGATTTTTAAGTGATGAGTATTTTTTACAATTCAAAAATATATTGATCAAAAACACATTGCAAATTAAAAGACCTGAACTGTAGTACTCTTATGCTGAGGAAGGAAAAAGTGAAGATGAAACAATCTTAGCACTTAATGAATGATTACGATTTTACTCTCAGTAATGCTTCCCGAGTCAGTTACTTTCAATAAATAAATCCCTTGCTTAAAATCAACAACTGAAATTTTTTCTAATGCACTTACAAGTTGCTGTTTCAAAATCACACTCCCACGTACATCAATTAATTCCATTGTAGCATAATTGCCAGTACCCTTGCCGGAAGAAATATAAATTTCTGTTGAAGAAGGATTGGGAAACACTTTTATTTTGTTTTCATTATTAGTAAACAAGGGCGCACTTACGAGGTTGCTATCAGTTACTCCTTTAAATGTATAAGTATAACTTTCATCGGGGTGAAAGTGATTTTTAATAACCACATCAATATACCCGAATTCCTCCATGGCTGATGTAAGCATATCTAATGAGAAATTAACTGTTTTACCCGCATCAACAATAAATGAAATTGAATCTAAACCGGGAGGGTAACAAACATCTGCACACATAGTAAAAAGCCAGTCGTCAGGAAAACTAATTGGTGTAGCAACTACTTCAACAGTAGCATCGGATGTATCAACGTTTTCAATAGTGCCGCTGAAGTATAAAAAACTACCTGGTACTCCATGAATTACAATAGAGCTTGTTAGGTCAAAAACAATTTGCCCGTTTGATTCACCTTGATCTTCAACGGGGTTACCGAGAAGAGAATCAATTGAAGCTCCCATATCTTGTCCCTGATTATTAAACCAGCCGTGCTTTGTTGCAATTATTCCGCTTGTATCAATTAAGTAAGCTGTATTAGGTCCACACTCAGAGTACGTCCAAAATTCATTGCACGGCCCATCAAGAATTACCGGAATTGAAATATCGAGATCATTGATCATATCGGTTGCAACTGCTACCCTATCACCATAAACAATTGGTTCATTGTAAAATATACTGTCTTGAAAATTTTGCCATGAAGGATTTACGTAACCAAAATATGGATTTATGTCAGTAATCGGGTGCGCTTCAATAATGTACATCAGTAAGATTGTAACCTGATCGCCATAATTTGTTTGTAATTCTTTTATTGCATCAAGCTGACTTCGAAAAACGTAGCAAGTGTAACTGGATGTTATAAGCACCACAGGTTTACCTGCTTCCAAAGTGGCCTTAAGATTTACTGAGTCACCATCGATAGTGTAAAATGTAAAATCACTGAACGAATCACCAATTTGTAAACCCATTTCGGCAAAGTTGGTACCCAAGCGAAGCGGAATGTCACAAATATCTTCATCATTTACCGGCAAATGATCAATGCCAATTGAGGGCAACAAGAACAATGGCTGAGCACTTAGCTTTGAAGAAAATAAGAAGCAGAAAAATATGAAGGTGTAAAAGAATATTAGCCTGCTGGCAGGTTTGAATTGCATGGTTCTAATTTATTATTTCAGCAAATCTAATTTAATTCAGAATACGGAAAATACCTATCTAAAAAAACCGGGAGTATTATAATTAATGCTGATGCCCGCCTGCACCATGTACATGACCATGCGTAAGTTCCTCAAGCGTTGCAAGCCTTATGTCAACTACCTCACCTTTAAAATGCAGATCTTTATCTGCCAAAGGATGATTGAAATCCATGAGCACTTCGATGTCACTGATATTAACAACAACTCCGCGAAACATTCTACCCTCCTGATCCTGCATTGATAATATGTTACCTTCAAAAAGTAACTTTGGGTCGGGTTTTCCATCGGCTCCCAGAAATGCTTCAATCGGAATGTTTGCCATATTCTTTTCGTCATTTACGCCATAAGCCTCCTCCGAAATAAGTACAAATTCGAAAGTGTCACCAACAGTTTTTCCAGCCAGATTCTTTTCAAATGATGGCAACGCATTATTTTTTCCGAAAAGAAAAACAAATGGTTTTTCAGCTGTAGTTTTTTCAATTTCTACCTGCTTGCCATTTTCATCAATGGTAAGTGTGTATTGCAGGGTTACAACGGTGCGGCCTTCAATGATCATAGAAATATTTTTTTTGCAATCTTAAATAATAATTTTTGAAAGGAAGGAAAAATCTCCAAATGAACTTTTAAAAACACTTATTGTTCAAAGGTTTGATATTTCTTAAATCTAATTTTACATTCCAATCGTACTTAAAAATCAAATCATCAATATGAAATTTTTTGCAACTCCAATAACTGCTCTTTTGCTTTTAAGTTTAAGCATAACTTCCTGCGCCGAAAAAAATTCTTCTGAAAAAAATAAGATTGAAGAAACTTCGGTTCCAATTACAGAAATTTCTAATACCGATCTATCAAAATATTCACAGGCTACTTTTGCCGAAGGATGTTCCTGGTGTACCGAAGCGGTGTTTGAAAGTGTGAAAGGCGTGCAGGAAGCAGTGAGTGGTTATGCAGGCGGCACTAAAAAAAATCCTACCTATGAAGAAGTTTGTGCTGAAAATACGGGGCATGCAGAAGGTGTAACAGTTTATTATGATTCAGCTGTGGTAGATTTTCCCACTTTGGTAAAAGTATTTTTTGCCTCGCAAGATCCCACACAAGTAAACGGTCAAGGACCTGATCATGGAAGCTCTTACCGCTCTATTGTTTTTTACAGAAATTCAACTGAGAAAAAAATTATTGAAGATTACATCGCACAATTAACCGCTTCAGGAAAATTTTCGACACCAATTGCTGCTGAGGTAACGCCATTCACTGTTTTTTGGAAGGCTGAAGACTATCATCAGAATTACATACAGCATCACCCCAATGACAATCCCTATGTAACCAATGAATCAATTCCGCGCATTAAAAGATTTCAGAAACAATTTCCTGATTTAATAAAGCCCGAGAAATCACTGATAAAGAAATAGCATCCATTATTGATGGGACTTCTTTTTAGGATTTTTCTTCTTTGCCCTCATATTTAAAAACTCAACAAGAAAAGAGAAACCCATTGCGAAGTAGAGATACTTCTTATCAATGTGATAATGCAAACCATCGGCGATTAGTAAAAAGCCGATCATCAGCAAAAATGAAAGAGCCAGCATTTTTATAGTTGGATGCTTCGTAATAAAATTACTCACAAAATTTGCAAACACCAGCATAAATACCATTGCAGCAATAACAGCAATGATCATAATGCTTA
The DNA here is from genome assembly GCA_046593455.1 of Chitinophagales bacterium. Taxonomy (GTDB): domain Bacteria; phylum Bacteroidota; class Bacteroidia; order Chitinophagales; family UBA10324; genus JAJAYG01. Next base: position 5,155 of record JBKJNS010000330.1, read on the forward strand.
CATGGTCAACAAGGCCAATAGCAGTTAAAATTGAATCAACAGAAAAAACCACATCGATCACAATGATCTGCGAAATCACCGATGCAAAAGTGTTTTTACCTTTTCCGTTAAGATGATCTTCTTCCCCTTCTATCTTAGTGTGTATTTCCTTAGTGGTTTTATACAAGAGAAAGAAACCACCCGCTAACAAAATCAAATCGCGAATTGCCAAATCAAAAGTGCCAAAGGTTGCTATTGGTTCTGTAAGGTGGGTAAGCCATGAAATTGAAAACAACAAACCAACTCTCACCAACAGCGCCAGCGTTAATCCAATGGTTCTCGCACGCTGCTGTTGCGCTTTTGGAAGGCGGTCGGCAATTATGGAAATAAAAATGATGTTATCGACACCAAGTATGATCTCCATAAAAATGAGTGTGAGTAAACTCATTATTCCATCGGCTGTTAAAAGAAAATCAAACATGATTCAATTTTTTTTGCAATAATACTTTAACAAATCTATATTCAAATTATTTGTAATCGAATTAATGCTTCACATTTTCCAAAGCAGCAGCATCATGTTTGTATTTGAAGAACAGTGGAAAAATTATTCCCAACACAAGCGCATAAGCTGCAAACGTGAACCAGATACTCGTCCAGTCTCGAATGTCATTTACTGTGAAATAGTCAACAACCAATCCGCTGCAATAGCCGCCAATCATGGCTCCTATTCCGTTGGTCATAAACATAAACAATCCCTGCGCACTGGCGCGCATGTTTGAAGGCGCTTCATTTTCAACAAACAAACTCCCCGAAATATTAAAAAAGTCGAAAGCCATTCCGTAAATAATCATGGAGAGAATCAGCAACCACAGTCCCGCTCCCGGATCGCCGATGGCAAACAATCCGAAACGAAA
>JBKJNS010000365.1:0-3414 GCA_046593455.1 Chitinophagales bacterium
ACAGGCACTGCCATGTTCAAGCGAAGCATATCACCAAATGTTGGCAGAAAATTATTTACAAACGGTTTACCTGCAGATAATGGATTGCCTGCATCTTTACCTGTTGCCAATTGATAAGGCGCAAGGTTTGGTACTCCGGTATAAAAGATAGGAAGTAAATCTACTGAGCGAGGTTGATTATCGCGAAGCAAATACTTTCCAAATATCGTAGTATCAAGTGCAGTTCCAGTGGTAGCAGGATTTCCATAAAGAACATAAAGTCCATCATTTCCATTCCCAAAATTTACATTGCCTAAAATTGTTGGGGATGCTTTTTGAATACGCAAAGGTGCAAGACCTGGCACGGCTGTACCAAAAAGTGCATCATCCATATACAAACCTAATTCGGGGTTTGTTAAGTATGGTTCAAATGCTGCATCATTGTATGGTGTAACTGAGTTCCAATAATCTTTATCACCTATAGGAATCACCGCTTCGTTAGTGAGGGGCATTCCAAGGCGTGAGATTTGAACATAATCACCTTCTTTTTTAATTTTTACATAGTCGCCCTTGTTTACAAAACTGCGCATTTGGGGACGGCTTGCAGAAGCCCAAACTCCAATTACAAAATTGCCATCGAGAATATTTTCTGCCTGAGATGCACTTTTACCATCTTTCTGCAAAGAAGAAATCGGAAGCTTTAAAGCAATGACATGAACGTTGCGGCAAGCTAATGCATCTTGTGGTGCATCAACTCCGGTTCCGCCAGCGCGCGATGCGCCAATGTCGAATATACCACCTAAGTCAACAAAGAATGGATCGTCAGCAGGGCCGCAGTAAACGGTTTCACCTTTACCATTTCCGTTTGCACTTGTGATTGCATTAGAAGCAAGTGTTTCATAAGTTTCACCTAAGCCAAGCACAGGATCTTCGATTGAGCGAGGGCCAATGTTTGGTGGAGGAACAACACCATTTTCAATAATGGTTTTAAATCCACCGCCACCAATACTCTTGAGGCAGGTGTAAGTTACCTTTTGGTTTTGCGCTCCCAAACGAATGTTGAAGAAAGTAGTTGGATCTTCATTCACTTTGTAGAACTTAAAACGATAGGTAATATCATCGCCGGTTGTAGCAGCGTTGTTTTTAATATGAATATCATAGTGTATATTAGTACCGAATGTATAATAGTTCGGACCACCATGAGGTAATTCTGCAGGAATGTATGCAGCAATAATATTGATGTAATTATCATCATTAGGATCACGGAAGGCATACAAATCTGTGTTGTCTGCGCTCGGATCGTTGGCAATCAGTGGTGCTTCGCGGTGACTCGATGCTTCGATGTCGGTATGTTTCGACCCAAAGTACATCAACCCTCCCACTACACTTAGCACTACCATTGCTTTTAGTGAGGTTTTTATGATTGAATTCATAGTTTTAGTTTTTATGTTTTTTGTTTGAAAGGAAATTTTAATATTGGAAATCATAATGGTAATCGTAGCCGCTCCATGGCGTTGCTACAAATGGGAACGATGTTTTAAAAGCTGCATCATTCGATTCAACTCCGGTTGAGTAACCATACACATCGAGCAAATCTGTAGTTACAGGGTCGCCTCCAATTGTATAATCATCATAGAATAAACCGATTGCTGCAAGTACAATTCCGCTCACTGCTTGTAGTTCTATTCTCGTTACATCATCTTCTAATCTTCTTCCGTTAGGGAAACCATCCATGTTTGGGATGAATTGAAGATCAGTAGTTGTATTATAAGCGGGATCAAGCAAGCCAAGTACTGCTGCCTGCACCAAGCCGAGTGAACTGAATTTTGGATCATCGCGCGGTGTAACAGGAACTGCCATATTCAAGCGAAGCATATCGCCAAACGTTGGCAGAAAATTATTTACAAACGGTTTACCTGCAGATAATGGATTGCCTGCATCTTTACCTGTTGCCAATTGATAAGGCGCAAGGTTTGGTACTCCAGTGTAGAATATTGGAAGAAGATCTACCGAGCGAGGTTGATTATCGCGAAGTAAATAATCTCCAAAGATCGCAGGGTCAAGTGCTGTTCCATAGGTTGCAGGGTTGTTATACAACACATACAAGCCATCATTTCCATTCCCAAAATTTACATTGCCTAAAATTGTAGGGGATGCTTTTTGAATACGCAAAGGTGCAAGACCTGGCACGGCTGTACCATACAATGCATCATCCATATACAAACCTAATTCGGGGTTGGTAAAGTATGATTCAAACTGACTGTCATCATAAGGTGTAGTCCAGTTCCATAAATCTTTATCACCAATAGGAATCACCACTTCGTTTGTTAACGGCATTCCAAGGCGCGATATTTGAACATAAGGACCACCGTTATGAAGTGTTCCATCACCATTAAGTGTAATGGTTTTCTTTCTGCTGGCAGAAGCCCAAACGCCAATTACAAAATCTCCATCAAGAATGTTTACTGCTTCCGTTACTTGCTTTTTGTCTTTTTGAAGTTTGTTGATAGCAATACTCATTGCAATCACATGGCAATTGTAGCCGGCTAATCCATCACGTGGTGAACCAGGACCGCTTTGTCTTGTTTGACCAAGATCAAAGACTCCACCTAAATCAACAAAGAACGGATCATCTGAAGGGCCGCAATAAACGGTTTCTCCACTATTTGCCGTTAACAATGTTTCATTAATGTAATCATCGTAAGAAGTTTTTCCCAATCCCACCACAGGATCAATAATTGAACGGGGTCCAATGTTGTTGGCAGGAACACTTCCTTTAGCTACCAAAACAAATTCGCCACCTCCAGTGCTCTTAAGCATTTTGTAGGTGGTCTTAATGTTTTGTGCACCAAGACGAATGTTGAAGAACGTTGTGGGGTCTTCGTTTTCATGCGAGAACTTAAAACGGTAAGTGATATCGTCACCTACAGTTGTTGCATCATTTTTAATGTGAATCTCGTAGTTCACATCATCGGCAAAAGTGTAATAATTCGGACCTCCCATTGGCAATTCGCCTGGAATGTAATTGGCGATAATGATAATGCGGTTCGTGTCTTCGGGTGAGCGAAAACAGTAGAGATCCGTGTTGTCTGCCAGTGGGTCCTCACTAATTAGTGGTGCCTCACGATGGCTCGAAGCAGTTAGTTGATCGCGATAGCTTCCGGCATATAGTAATGCCCCTACTACTGCAACCACCATTACTGCCTTCAAAGCAGTTGTTAGTTTTTGTTTCATAATTGTTTTTGATTTTAAGGTGAAGAAATTAATTAATAAGCAATCAATTACGAAGTGGTTGTGGTGTTGGTTTTTTGGGAAGGGAAATAATTGGAAAATGGAAAGTTGAAAATGGAAAATGCAAATTCGTAGTGCCGCCATGCCTGGCGGCTGATTGACCCCTCTCCCATAGGGATCCCTTTGGGATGAATCTCCCCAAAG
>JBKJNS010000397.1:0-13762 GCA_046593455.1 Chitinophagales bacterium
CTTTAAAATAAATTTTTGAAGTATCGGCGCTCATCATTTTTAAAAGTGGCCGTTGAAAATCATAAGGGCCCCAGTTGGTAACAATTATATTTTCCTTTCCAGCAAAAATATTAACAGCAGGGATTTCAGCAGCAGCATCGGGTTCAAATGCTTTTTTAAATTTCGACAAATCTTCGGGTTTTAATTTTATCCCATCAGCACCAAAGTTGATCATCCTGCTTTTGAAATCGGGTTTATAAATTTCTACAGCATCAGTAAATTCATTGTTGTTGATTTCAATGCTGTCGCTGTTGGTAATGTCGATCACCATTTTATTTCCTTTAAACAAATTATTCTCGATCCAGTAATTGGTGCTACGGGTATCGCGAAACTTTGGATATTTCCATTGGGGAGATTGATTGGGGTTTGCCCAAATTTTAATTCCTAAATGATCACCTGAAAAAGTATTCATCAGCAACTGATTGTGCTGCCCATGTTCAATTGCTACAGCCGTTTTATTATCTGCAAATTGATTAAGACCCATCAAAGTATAGTAACTGTAACCGCCCCAGATTCCGTAATCGCATCTCTCAATTCTGTTATAGATGATGTTGTTTTTAGAAAACGTTGCTTCCACACCATTGTTTGAAGCATCGCTGAAATCATTTCCAAAAATCAAATTGTTGTTGCTGCCACCAGCTCCCGAATTCATGGTGGAATTGCCTGCCCAAAGTAAAAAACCATTGCCGCAATGTGTTGCGGAATTATAAGCAAAAGTATTTCCGTTGCTTTGTTCATACACTAAAATTCCTGTTGCATCTTGTCCGCGATTGTAGTAACCGAAACTATAGCCGCGAATATTAAAATCAAGTTGATTGTACATCACTTCATTAAAATTACTTCGGTATAAACCCACGCCTATTCCGGAATTGAAAGAAAAATTATTGTGTTGCACTTTACAGAAATTGCAATCGGTCATCATCAATGCACACTGTCCATTGGTACTTTTATTATTCCGGATAATTGCATCATCACAGTCACTCAAATAAATAGATGCACCATAATGTAGCCATTCATTATGCTCATTGTTATGGTAACTCATCCAATCGCTCAAGTCTTCGCGCTCTTGTGTGCTGTTTAAATATTTACGGTAGTTGTAACTGAAATCACAATTCTCGATGGTTAGATGTTTTACATTTTCGGCGCGCACTGCAATCTTGTAGCCGTGAATGCGGGCATTTTTTATTGTCACATACTCGCTATTGCGCACAAGCACTACTACACCGCGAAACTGATCGGGTGTTACCACATTAACTTTTGAATGAATAAGTGCATTGCTGAAATCAACCACAATATTTTTTCCTTCAATAATTACAATTGCAGAATCCAAATTGCTTGCAGCATCGAGATTATAATCTGCCCGCAGAATAGTGGTGGATGAATTAATTTTCATTCCATTTACCAATTCAACAGCAGCGGCTTGAGCAATAATATTTTTTGGGGAAAGAAAGACAAGAGCGGCAACAAAGATTAATATTTGCTTCATATTTTTTGTGAATCGAAGAGCGAAATTAATACCTATGCATTGCATTACTTTACCCGAAGTTTATTAACGCCAATAGCATGTGAAAATAAAATGCAGCATTTAAACTTTCTACCTTTGTAATATGGACGATAATACAAATTGGACTCCTTCACCCGATGACAATCTTTTAGCATTTAGTGATAAAAATTTAATCAATGAATTCGAAGCAAAAGGAATTGCGAAAGCAGAACTTTTTGTTTTTGGTCTCGATAGTGAAACACAATTTTCAACTCAATTAATTTCAGAAATTCACAGCATTGCATTTTTTTAACTTTATGATTGGGCGGGTAAGTGGCGAACCACAAAGGTTCTGGTAGGTCAGCTTGAACCTCCATTACCAGAGCAAGTTTTACAACTTATGTATCAGTTCATTAACAACTTAAATTCTAAGATTGCCATTGCATCAACCTTGCAAGACCATCTCGACTGCCTCCTGTTTGCTCACTATAATTTTGTTTGCATACATCCGTTCAATAATGGAAATGGCAGAACAGGTAGAATCGTGATGAATATTGTTGCATTAAAATTTGGTTACAAACCGCTTGAACTTTATCACAGACAAGGTGACAGTAGAAAAATATACATCAATGCAATGAAGTCGGCTGATAAAGGAAATTTTGAACCGCTACAACAATTAATTAGTGAAGAACTGACCGCCTTTTAACTCTTGTTCCTTAAGTATTGAAAAAACAATCTCCTGCACTTTCGGCAATGTCACTAGCTGGTTTTCTAACGCCATTGTTGAGAACACTGAAGATGTGATTACTTGAGCCAGAATTTTTTTTTCTTTTAGCTTCGGATATTTATCGTAAAATTTCATTTGCAATCGTTCCGGTTTTTCCGAAGCAACAAAGATAAGAAACTATCATTTTTATATGTCGAAAAATACAGATGCTCAGATTACCGATCTTATTTTAATGGTGCGTCCTGCGAAGTTTGGGTTCAATACAGAAACTGCAAACTCAAATGTGTTTCAGAAAAGCGATCGCCAAAATTCAAATTTGATTCAGCAGAAAGCATTAAAGGAATTTGATGAGTTGGTAAAGAAGCTTCGCGAAAAAAATATTTATCTAATGGTATTGCAGGATGATGGAAGTACAACAACACCCGATTCTATTTTCCCCAACAACTGGATTTCATTTCACGATAATAAAATTATTCTTTATCCCATGCTGGCATCCAATCGCCGGCTTGAAAGAAAACCAGAATGGATTGCGTTTTTAAAAAATAATTTGGGAAACCTGACAAATGGCAGCCGAGGGAAAACCATTTTTGATTTGAGTAATGAAGAGTTGAAAGGAAATTTTTTGGAAGGAACCGGAAGCTTGGTGCTTGATCGCAAAAACAAAATTGCTTACGCCAATCTTTCATCACGCACAAATAAATTCTTATTGGAACAATGGTGTAATGAAATGAATTTTGAACCTGTGTTATTCAATGCAAATACAAAAACAGGTGAAGAAATTTATCACACCAATGTGTTGATGGCCATTGGTGAAACCGCAGTAGTAATTTGCAGTGAGGTAATTCGTAATGAAGCAGAAAGAAAAATGGTGCTTGAAAAATTAGCACGATGTCATCAGGTTGTGAAGATCACCGAAAGTCAAATGATGCACTTTGCAGGTAACATGCTGCTGATAAAAAACCGTGATGCAAAAAATTATTGGGTGCTTAGCACAAATGCTTTTGAAAGTTTAACCGAAGAACAAAAAAATATTTTGAAAAAGGATGGCGAGTTTCTTTACTCCGACTTAACTACGATTGAAACTATTGGTGGCGGAAGTGCAAGGTGTATGATGGCAGAAGTGTTTTGAGATCGAGAGAATTGTGAACTCGCAAATAAATTGTACAAATAAATTTACGTGGAATAAAGTTGAGGAAGTTTCCTTCTGAATGACTATCAAGTAATTAGTCATTCAGAAGGAAACTTCTTTGCATCAGGCAAATGCTAATCTCTTGATTGAAATTCAGGTTGATAAAATCAACTGAAAAAATTTTAAATAACTGATCTTCTGCAAAGACAGGCAATTTTCAAAAATCTAAAGTCAGTTTAATTATCTCACGAATAAGCCCTCACATCTTTCCCTTCCATAAAATTCATAAAAGCACGGTTAACCACTTTGTTGCCGCCGGGAGTTGGATAATCACCGCTGAAATACCAATCACCTAAGTTATGCGGACATGCCTTGTGAAGATCATCAATGGTTTGGTAAATAATCTGCACTTCGGCTTTTACGCTGTCATCTTTTACAAGCAATGCGACTTCATCAGAAATTTCTTCGACACTAAAAAGATCGTAAAGGGCTTTTACTTCATTCACAATTTTATCGGGTGGCAATCGCATTTCCTCTTTGCATTTTTCATACACATCATCCATCAAATTTTCTTTGCCGGTTTTTTTCAGCAATGAAAGCAAAGCGCGAAAAGCAATAAAATCTTTCATCTTACTCATATCAATTCCATAGCAATCGGGATAGCGTATTTGCGGAGCCGATGAAACAATAATTATTTTTTTTGGCCCAAGGCGGTCGAGCATTTTAATAATGCTTCGCTTTAATGTGGTGCCTCTTACAATGGAGTCATCAATAATTACAATGGAATCTTCACCCTTGCGAATGCTGCCATAGGTAATATCATACACATGCTCTACTAACTCATTGCGTTGCGAATCTTGAGTAATGAAAGTTCTCATCTTCACATCTTTGATTGCAATCTTTTCAATTCTTGCGCGCAGTGAAATCAAATCAGCAAGTTGCTCATCATTCATATTATTTTTTCTAAGGCGCTCGAGTTTGTTTGCTTTTAAATGATCTTCGATTCCTTTTATCATTCCATAAAAAGCAACTTCGGCAGTATTGGGAATGAAAGAAAAAACGGTATTCTTAAAATCATAATCAACAGCTTTGAGAACAGAAGGGACAAGGAGATTGCCTAACATTTTTCTTTCTTTATAAATATCTTCATCACTGCCGCGCGAAAAATAAATACGCTCGAAGCTGCATGCTTTTTTTATTCGGGGTGTTGTGCATTCATGTTCAGTTACGTTTCCTAATCTGTCTGCAATAATTGCATGCCCGGGTTTTAATTCCACAATTTCATTTATCTCAACATGAAAAGCAGTTTGAATGGCAGGTCTTTCACTTGCTACTACCATTACTTCATCATTCACATAATAATATGCAGGGCGAATTCCCGATGGATCACGCAACACAAATGAATAGCCGGCACCCGATAAACCTGCAAGCACATAACCGCCATCAAATTCCTGTGCAGCTTTTGAAAGCACCTCTTTAAAATTAATTTCATCACGCAGCCGGTTTCTGAAATGTGGTTGTTGTATTCCTTCTTTATGAAGTTTTGCAACTACTCTTTCAATTTCATTTTCTAAATGAAGCGTAACACGGTCAAGTACTACTGCAGTATCGGGCTTCACATATTTATCTTCTTCCTTCCAACCCAAATCATTAATGTTAGTGAGATTGAAGTTGCCCGCCATAATTAAACTGCGGGTAGATGAGTGATGATTGTTTACAAATGGATGGCAGGCATTGATCTCATTTCTTCCATAGGTACCGTATCGCAAATGACCGAGCATCATTTCTGAAACAAAACTTACATTTTTTTTGAGCCATTCAGTGTCTTCAACCAAAGCAGGATTTGCTTTTGTTACCTGATCAATCTTATGATAAATTTTTTGAAAAATTTCAGCTATTGCATGCGGGGAATTTGATCGGTAGCGGCTCATAAATCGCTGCCCTTGTGTTGCATCGAGCTTGATGGCACCAATGCCAGCACCGTCTTGACCACGGTTGTGCTGCTTTTCCATAAGCAAGTACAACTTGTTTAAACCGTAAAGCACAGTGCCATACTTTTCCTTGTAGAATTGAAGAGGTTTCCTCAACCGAACTACAGCAATTCCGCACTCATGCTTAATCTGGTCACTCATCTTTTAAATTGAAAGGCAAAGTTAGAACAATTGATGGTGGAGTAAGATTTTGCCAAATATTATTTCCACATTAAGCGATTGTTACCGTAATTTGCACTCTTTAAATTCTACTACTTGAACACTAATTGATACTATTCACATCAAATAAGTCGTTAATATGACAAAAGTCTTTGTAGGGGTATTTTAGAATATATAATATCGCAGCTATGAAATTTTTCAAACTTATGGAAACTATCTCTGCACACTTGAATCCAAAGCGCTGGATTATGAGCGGCTTTGCTTTAACTATACCTACACTCATATTTTGGTGCGCTGTTGCTTATTCAGTCTTTACGCACAACCATCAGTATGTTGATGCAATTCTTTCGCATGGCGGAACTTTTACGCATATTATGTTTGCTGCTATTCTGCCATTGTTGAGTTTTGCTCTTGCAATGATCAGCAGAATGGGCTTGCGACAGCAGGCCATCGCAAGAAATGTATGGCACAGGGATACGCCTGAAATGTAAGTGAATCAGGGGTTGATTAACTGGAACGTTCTTTTGATTTCAGTAATGGTTATTAGCCTGATCAATAATTAATTCTAAAAAACTCTTTTCCTTAAACAACAATTGATTGAATCAATCAACTACTACTGTGTAATTGCATTTTCTCTCCGTCAAAGGTTGCATAAGAGTCATACTTGATCCAATCACCAAGATTATAATAAGTTGATTTATCACTGAGAGGGTACTCAAGCACAATATGCCGGTGACCATATATAAAATAGTCAACGTGGTATTTTTCTAAGATTGATCTTGAATATTGAATTAGCCATTCTTTTTCTTCGCCCATAAATTCAGATTGATCATCGCCATTGATGAGGCGATTATCTCGCGACCATTTTTTTCCAATCCAGATTCCGAAGTTGGGATGAAGGCGTCCAAAGAGCCAACGTGAGAATTTACTTTTAAAAATTTTCTTCAGGAATTTATAGCCATGATCACCCGGGCCTAATCCATCACCATGAGCAAGAAGAAATCTTTTACCCGCAATTATAATTTCTTCCTGATGCTGAAAAACAGGAATGCCAAGTTCAACTGTGAAATAATCTTTCATCCACTGATCGTGATTGCCGGTAAAGAAATAAATGGGAATATTTCTATCATGTAATTCAGCCAATTTACCGAGCACACGAACAAAGCCGCGTGGAACTACCTGCCTGTATTCAAACCAGAAATCAAACAGATCGCCGAGAATAAAAATTGCTTGTGCATCATTTGAAATTTCATCGAGCCATTTGCAAAATCTTTTTTCTCTGGCTAAAGATGTTCCATAATCGGGAACACCAAGGTGAAGATCTGAAACAAAATAAATTTTTCCTGTGAGCTTTGGAATGGGTTCCATTAAGCAGCGGGCTGGTCAATAAAGAAAACGTAAACCTCTTTTGGACCATGCGCGCCGAGCACTAAAGTTTTTTCAATGTCGGCAGTGCGGCTGGGTCCTGTTGCAATGGAAATCATGGATGGCATGTTGCCATTGTATTTTTCAACAACATATTGCAATGCTTCTTTCATTTCGTAAAACAACTGATTGTTGTAGACGACTGCAATGTGTATGGGAGGATAAATTGACAATGCTCTCCCCGATTCTTTGCGTGATGAAAGAAGAATGCTTCCTGTTCTTGCAACCAAACATTCGACTGAAGTAATTCCTGCATCGGCTTTATCTAAACTCTTACCTACTTTTAATTTTGCGAATGCTTGCTTTTGAAAAAGGTCTTGCAAAGCAAACTCCCATGCATATAAATTCTGCCAGTTTTTTTCTTGTGCAAGCACCGAAAGGTTTTCTAAGAACTGCCTCTCATTTTCGCAGTAAATAAAATTGCCTTGTATTTTTTTAAACTCTTCGGCAAAAATTACATCGAGTGTATCTGAGGGCGGCTGATATACAGATGCAGTTGAATCAACATTTAAAAATGGCTGATCGGTTGGCTGTATCAATGCCTTGCGGATATTTTTAAGGATGCGCTCTTTGGAGGTTGGTTCCATTCAACAATTACTCTTGGTTTAAACTTCTTTATTTTCTTCCACAACCACAGGGTCTTTCTCTTTCTTAACTCCATTCTCAGAAGTTGTTCCATTCTCAGAAGCAACAACAATTTCTTCTGCTGTTACTGTTTCAATCATAGGCTCATGAATATTTTTTGATTCATAAGGCCGCTTGCCAATCAATGCTTCCAAGTCTTGCTGAAAAAGAATTTCCTTTTCGAGCAGTGCTTGTGCTAATGCTTCAAGTTTATCACGCTTATCATTCAGCATTGCTTTTGTTCTTTGGTAACTGGAATCAATGAGCAACCGCACTTCCTGATCAATAATTTTTGAAGTCTCTTCGCTGTAAGGTTTATGAAAATTATATTCCTGTTGCGCATCGTAAAAAGAAACGTTACCAACCTTTTCATTCATACCATAAATAGTAACCATTGCATAAGCTAATTTGGTAATGCGTTCCAAATCATTTTGTGCGCCGGTAGAAATTTTTCCGAACACAATATCCTCTGCTGCTCTGCCGCCCAAAGCCATGCTCATTTGATCAAGCAGTTGTTCTTTGGTATAAAGAAATTGTTCTTTAGGCATGTATTGCGCATAACCCAATGCAGCAACACCGCGTGGCACAATAGAAACTTTAACCAGCGGATCGGCATATTCTAAAAACCAACCGCAAACAGCATGGCCGCTTTCATGATAGGCAACAATTCTTTTTTCATCTGCCGAAATAAGTTTGTTCTTCTTTTCCAATCCGCCAATCACTCTGTCAATGGCATCCTGAAAATCCTGCATGTCAACTTCTTTCTTATCTTTTCTTGCTGCTATCAACGCTGCTTCATTACAAACATTTGCAATATCGGCACCTGCAAAACCGGGAGTTTGCGCTGCAAGTTTTTTCATTTCCAAATCCTTCACAATTTTAATTTGTTTGGAATGAACTTTAAAAATTGCTTCTCTTCCTACAAGATCGGGCTTGTCAATAGAAATCTGGCGATCGAATCTGCCGGGTCTTAACAATGCAGTATCCAATACATCGGGGCGGTTGGTTGCAGCAATAATGATTACACCTGAATCGGTTCCGAAGCCGTCCATTTCAACCAGCAACTGATTGAGGGTGTTTTCGCGCTCATCATTTCCGCCGGTCATCATATTTCTTCCGCGTGCTCTTCCGATTGCATCTATCTCATCAATAAAAATTATGCACGGTGCTTTTTCTTTTGCCTGCTTAAACAAATCACGAACACGTGATGCGCCCACGCCTACAAACATTTCAACGAAATCACTTCCCGAAATAGAGAAGAACGGAACCTGCGCCTCACCTGCAACTGCTTTTGCAATTAAAGTTTTTCCTGTTCCTGGCGGGCCAATCAGCAATGCACCTTTTGGAATTTTACCACCGAGTGCAGTATATTTTTTAGGGTTCTTAAGGAAGTCAACTACTTCCATCACTTCTGCTTTTGCTTCATCTAATCCTGCAACATCGGCAAAGGTGATGTTCACTTTTGTTCCTTTATCAAACAACGTTGCTTTCGATTTCCCAAAATTAAATATCTGACCGCCGGGGCCGCCTACACCGCCTGTTACTTTGCGCATCACAAAAAACCAAATTCCGATGATGATAGCAAAAGGCAACAGCCATGAAAGCCAATTGCTCAATTCGGAATTGTCTTTATACTCTACACTCAAATTCTGATAAGCAGGGTCTTTCAATTTAATTTTGTCCTGAACTTCTTTGAGGTTCTTATCAAATACATCTACCGAACCAATGTTAAACCGGTAATGCGGGCCTGGATTGGCCGTGTTAAAAGTTGTGGTTGCAACATCTTTGTATTGCTCTTTTTCAAGCTTGTCTTTCTTAATGTAAACCAGCGCATATTTCTTATTCATCACCACCACTTTATCTACATCCACATTTTGAAGCATTGTTTGATTAAACTCTTCGAAGCTGGTGGTTTTTGCTGACTGTGAAAATGGTGAAATCCATACCGTCATTAATGCGAGCATAATCAATCCATACACCCAATAGATGTTGAATTTTGGACCTTTTGAAGTATTCCCTTTCTCTGTTTTCTTTTCTTTCTCTTCCATTACTATTTTAATATTTTATCCTGTGATTTATTGAGTCCACTGACGAAAGTACTTTCTTTTTATTGTTTCGGGTTCTTGCTGTTGATTAATAGAAAAAAACAAGTGAGAGATAATTGATCATCAACCTAAACACAACATAATTATAACACAAAACTAATCATTATGTTCTTGGGTGATTCCATCGCTCCATAATTCTTCTATTGCATAAAACCTGCGCTGCTCATCCTTAAAAATATGAACTACTACATTGAAGTAATCCAATAAGATCCAATCCTGATTCTTCATTCCTTCAAAATGCCAGGGCTTTTCATCCTCGCTTTCTTCCATTGATTTAATAACGTAATCGGCAATTGCCTTCACTTGCGAACCAGATGTCGCCTCACACACTACAAAAAAATCACACGCAGCATCATTGATTTTTTTAAGATCGATACTAACGATGCGTTCCCCTTTTTTCTCTTTGATGGCTTCAATAATCACCCTTAGTTCGGGTGGCAGTGATGACTTTTTACGAGGTTGCCTTTTCTTTACCTTTGCTGCTTTAATAATGACTGTAGATTTAAAGGCAAAGATAACTAAAGATTGACATTGAAAATAAATTCCACACTCTTTACCGGCAAAGAATTGATAAAACTCGATTCAATTGATTCTACCAATTCTTATGCTGCCGAACTCTTAAGCACAAAGAAAGTGAGTGAAGGAACTGCAATAAAAACTAATTTTCAGTCAAGAGGAAAAGGCTATAGCGGAAATATTTGGGAAAGTGAAAGTGGAAAAAATCTTTTGATGAGCGTGATCTTTTACCCAAACTTTCTAACTCCGCGACTTCAATTTTTTTTAAATCAGGTTGCTTCACTTGCTGTTGCAGATACTGTAAAAGAATTTGTAAAGGGAAAAGAAATAAAAATCAAATGGCCGAATGATGTTTTTGCCGGCAACAAAAAAATAGCAGGGATTTTAATTGAGAATTCACTGAAAGGAAATACCATTCAACACTCAATCATAGGTATTGGACTGAATGTAAATCAGAAAAATTTCAGTGCCGAATTGTTACATGCTACTTCCATTTATAAAATTTTGGGAAAGGAAGTTTTAGAGGATGAGGTAATGCATACGCTCTTCAGCATGCTGGAAGCCCGCTACTTCCAACTCAAACAAAACCGCATTGAGCAACTGCAAAAAGATTACATGAAAAATCTTTACCGCATTGAGGAAGAATGCGTCTACAGAAAAGACCAAAAAAGATTCAATGCAAAAATTGTTGGAATTACTGCAGAAGGAAAACTGATTTTACAAACCGGAAACAAGCATGAAGTATTCGGGTTTAAAGAAGTTGAAATGATACTTTGACCGCTCAATTATTTTTGGGTGGAAGAAACTGCCTTGCCTTTGCAGTATCACCCATTATCATATAGGTTACGCCGGTATTGTAACGTGCCTGTTCATTCTCAGGATCAAACTGCAAAACTTTTTGAAAAGCTTCCAGCGCTTTAGGGTATTCTTTAAGTGCACCATAACTGTTACCCATGTTGACATAAGCTACAGAAAGCTTTGGCTCATTCACAATCGCTTTGTTATACCAGTCAATCGCAGCTACATAATCGCCTTTGTAAGCATACGTGTTTCCCATGTTGTAATATGGTTTACCTAAATTAGGTTTTAGTTTAATTGCTTTATTCAAAAGCAAAATTGAAGAATCATATTTCCCAATTCTCGAATAAAACATTCCCAAATTATTCGAAGCATCGTAGCAAGTATCATTGGTTTCAAACACACGATTGAAGCATGAAAATGCTTTTGGATAATCTGCAATTTCTCCATACGCAATGCCCGCTCCTATGTAATGTTGTTGCGAAGGTTTTGTAGTGTGTTCAAATCCTTTATCGAAACAAGGTGCTGCACTTTTATAATCCTCAAGATAGTTATAAGCAAGCCCCATGTTAAACCATGCATCGCCATATTCAGGTAACATATCAAGACCTTTTTGCAGATAACCGATTCCCTTGCGGTAATCTTCTTTTTGTTTATTTGAATCAACTTCACTCAATCCCTTTTCAAAAATGTAGGTGCTGCCGATTGAATAAAGTATGCGTGCACTGTTTGGATTGGTTTTAATATCATGTTGCAGCAGCGTAAAATTATTTTTCCAAACAAAATTGCGGCTGAATGTTTTTACTGAAAATAAAATTAACACAATACTAAAGATCAAACTCACTCTATAATTTTTCTTTACTAAATCACTAAGGCCTGCATAAGCAACTTTGCTTTGATTCACTTTTAAAATTTTGATAATGAAAAAAATAATGGCAATACAAAAGCCGAGTGAAGGCATATAAAGAAACCGCTCTGCCATGGTAGCTTCAATTAAAATAAAGATGTTAGAAACGAGCGCAATAGAAATCGCGAAAAAGAAAATGCCGAATGAAACAGGATTTTTTTTCTTAATTCCTTGCAATGCAAAAAATGCAAGTGCAATTAAGATGAGTAATGAAATCAAAGCGCGTGCATCACTAAAAGAAACCAGCGGAATTGAGTTGAATGAATAATCATAGCTCAAAGGATGCGGAATAAAAAGCAACAACAGATATCTTCCAAGAATGTAAATCGCTGAAGCCAACCTTGTTGCAAAATCATTTTGTGCAGCAGCCAAAGAATTATTGATGAGCAATATCTCTGAAAAATTAGTGATACCTTTTAAAACTGAATACCGAATGATGAAATAAATTATTAGCGGTAATACCAATGCAATTGCAATTGAACTCCACTGCTTTTTTGCCGGTGTTTTAAAAAAGAAAAGTGTGAGCGGAACCAAAACCGCAATAGTGACAGCACTTTCTTTGGATAGCAGCGCAAGGAAAAAACTAATGGCGACAAGCAATAAATATTTTTTCCTTTCAGTTCCAACAAATTTTAAACAGCAGTAAATAGTGAGCATTGAAAATAAAAATGCCAGCACTTCATCACCACTTTTTACATTGGCAATTACTTCGGTGTGCACCGGATGCGCAACAAATAAAATGGTGACCAGGAACGGAAGCAGCAAATTTTTCCCTTCCAGCATTAATTTTAAAGTGAGAAATAAAAACACTGCTGTAATCACATACAACAACACATTGAGCAGGTGATACAGAAATGGATTTTTACCCGCCATCTCCCACTCCACAGCAAACATGGCGACCGAAAGCGGACGGTACAATCCTTCATTACGATCGGTGTAACCTGCACGGTAAGCTGTTGAAAATATTTTTGGAAGCGCGCGGATACCTTGAGTTGTGAAATCATTTTTCATGATCACCATATCATCATCCACCGTGAATTCATTCACCAGCGTGTTTGCATACAATGCAAAAGCAAACACTGCGCAAATAATCATAAGCGTTCGCGGTAACGATTTTGATGATTGCACTTCGGGAATTTTTTTATTCGCTGAAGTTGAATTGGAAGCAGATTGCTTTTGCTTTTTCATGCGAAGGCAAAGCTAAAAGGAGGAATGGAATTAAAATTGAAAGTTCATCCCGAGTACTCGGGATGATTTTTGAATTTCCTTTGCTGTGCTCTATTTCTTCGCATCGGCGTACTCCAATAAAAACGAATTGTTCCTGCGCTCAACTCCAATGGTAGTCGCAGGGCCGTGACCGCTGTAAACTTTTACATCATCGGGTAAAATCATGAGCTTGTTGAAAATGCTTTGCATCAGTGTTTCATAATCGCCGCCGGGTAAATCGAACCGGCCAATGCTGTTTTGGAAAAGCACATCTCCGCTGATGATTAGTCCTGAGTCCTTAGTCCTGAGTCCTGAGTCAGAAACTGTATTGATATTATTCTCATCATAATAAAAACAAACACTGCCGGCAGAATGGCCGGGGGTAAAGAAAATTTTGAGTGTGGTGTTTCCGAATTTTATTTCATCGCCTTCATCAATAAGCTTATCGGGTTGCGGCGATGGCTCTACGTGCATGCCATACATTTTTCCGGTGGCTTCAAGTGCATTGAGAAGGAATAAATCTTTTTGATTGCAGTAAAACGGAACCTGAAATTTTTCTTTCACCCACTTGTTACCAAATACATGATCAATGTGGCAATGCGTATTGAGCAGCAAAACCGGATTCAGATTTTTTCCTTCAATAAACTTTTGCA
>JBKJNS010000412.1:0-10580 GCA_046593455.1 Chitinophagales bacterium
TAAAATTTACAGAATCTCTTCAGAATTCAATATCACCTTTGCACTCAAATCAAAAAAAAACTGAAAAAATGAAAACGCTATTTCCAATCCTCGCAATTGTTCTTTTTTATGCATGTGCCGATGGGCAAAAATTAAAAGAGAGCGCAGTACCCGCTCCTGTTGTTGCTTCCTTTAACAAAATTTTCGCCGATGTAAAAGATAAAGCATGGGTTAAAGAAGATGAAAAATATGAAGCAGAATTTGAAATGAATGAAACGGAAGCATCAGCAACATTTGATGCAGCCGGAAATTTATTAGAAACAGAAAAAGAAATTGATGTAAATAATTTACCTGCTTCATGTGCCGCTTATGTTTCAAAAAATTATGCGGGGCAAGCCATTAAAGAAGCTTCTGAGATTACCGACAGCAAAGGCATAAAAACTTATGAAGCCGAAGTCAAAGGCAAAGACATTTTGTTTGATGCCAATGGAAATTTTATAAATGAAGAGAAGGACTAACAATTGAGCAGGGTAAAAATGGAATATCCATCTTTGCCTTGCTTTTTTATTTGTATGGCACAACGATTCATTCCTTTTCTTTTCTTAATTTCTTCTTTGTTATATAGTGCGATTTGCTTTTCTCAATCACACGATCTCAATTATTATTTGCAAAACGGAATTGAAAACAGTCCACTCCTCAGGGATTATACCAATCAACTTCAAAGAAATAAAATTGACAGCTTGTTGATTTTAGCAGGAAGAAAAATTGTTTTAAGTGCTACCGGACAAATCATTATTGCACCCATCATCAATGGCTACGGATACGATGAAGCAATCACCAACAAGGGACAATACACAGCGGTTGTTGGAATAAGGAAAACTCTTTTACAAAAAAATTATTTCACTGCACAAACTAACCGGCTCAGGTTGAGATCTGATTCTCTCCTCACAAACCAACTTGTTTCGCGGCGTACATTAGAAAAGGCAATCACCGATCAATACCTTAATTGCTACGACACACTTTTGCAAATAAAATTTCAGGAGCAGGTAATTACCTCGCTTGAAAATCAATTAATCCTGCTTGAACCATTGGTAAGGAATGGGATTTATTTACAAACCGATTACCTCACATTGAAACTGCAAATTCAAACTGAGAAAATTAATCTTCAATTATTGAAAGATGGTTACCGGTCCACCATCTATGTACTCAATGCACTGAGCGGCATATTTGACACAACGGTTTTTGAAGTTCCATCTCCGAATCTGATTTGGAAAACTTCAACTGCGTCATTTAATCCTAATCTAATACTATTTTCACTCGATAGTTTATCCATCGAATCTTCTAAAAGTTTATTGAAGTACAATTATGTTCCAAAACTTAATCTTTGGGGTGATGCAGGTTACCAGGCAATCCCCGCTGATCCAACATTCAAAAAGTTTGGATTCAGTGCCGGCGTTTCATTCGATTGGATCATTTCTGACGGTGGTCAGCGAAACCTTCGATTGCAACAACTCAATATTCAGCAACAGAATGGAAAATTTTACAGGAATTTTTACCGAACGCAATACAGTTTGCAGCTTGCCAATCTTGAGAAAAAAATGCAGAGCAGTAATTCCATTGTAGTACTTTGGCAAGACGAGTTACAAGATATGAATCTATTGATGTTGATGCGTCGTCAGCAACTTGTTTCAGGTCAGTTGTCAATCATTGATTACCTCGCAGCAATGCGTACTTATCGTGACCTGCAACAAAAGCTAAACGCCGCGGTGATACAACAGCAGCGCATTATTAATGAACACAATTATTTAGTATGGTGAAAATAATTTTATTAGGAATTTTTGTTACCGTTCTTTTTTCCGGTTGCAAGCATAAGACACAGGAATCTCCTGCGAAAGAAAACGGAACGCCGGTACAAGTAACGACGATGACCAAAAAAGTTTTGACTGATACACTCACCCTTTATGGTACACTTCAATATGTAAAGAAAACCCCCATCATTTCCCCCATCACGGGCTTTCTTCAAACAGTAAATGCATCAGCAGGAGATATGCCTGAGATCGGAAAAATTTTGTTCACCCTTAAAACAAAAGAAGCAGCCGCTTATCCGGATTATATCGCTGACACGCTTTTTAAAAACAGCGTGATCACAGTAAAGGCAACTCATTTATTCAGAATTGATTCTGTACTCAAGCAGTCAGGAGATTTTGTTCAGGAAGGTGAAGTGCTTTGCCAAACTATTGATAGGGCAAGCATGGTGGTTCAATTGCATTTTCCTTTTGAGTATAATAATGTTGTAAAGAGCGGAAGAAGCTGTTTGGTAATCTTTCCTGATAAAAAAATTTATAGTGCTACAGTTACAAAAATTCTCCCTGAAGCGGATGTAAGTTCACAAACGCAGCAAGCATATCTGCATATAAACAGTGATCAGATTTTCCCCGAATTTTTGAATGTGCAAGTAATTTTTATTGAAACAAATGGGATAACATCTTTTGTGCTTCCAAAGAGCGCCATACTTACAAATGAAACCATGAGTGAATATTGGGTAATGAAACTTACAGATGATTCCACTGCTATAAAGGAAAATGTGAGAACAGGAAGGAAAACAAAAAATGAAATAGAAATAATTGAACCCGTGCTGTCTGCTTCTGACCGTATTCTTATTAGCGGCAATTATGGGATGCCTGATACGGCGAAAGTGATTGTAGAGAAATGAAGATTTTAAAATCAACCTTTCCAAAGTTTAAAATTTTCGAAAGGTTTGTAGTATAAAAATAAATGGAGCCACAAAGTATATTTCAAACCCATCGCAAGCCAATAATCTTTGTGCTACTGCTGATTCTTGGCTTTGGCTATTATTCCTTTACTCAAATACAGGTTGCACTTTTTCCTGATGTAACGTTTCCTAAAATAAAAATCATTGCTGATAATGGCGAGCAGCCAGTTGAGAAAATGATGGCGACGGTTACAGTTCCGCTGGAGAATGCTGTGAAGCAAGTGCAGGGCCTCACAGTAATTCGCAGCACTACGAGTCGTGGCAGTTGTGAAATTTCTGCCTTCTTCAATTGGACAGATAACATTGATCAGGACTTAAACCAGGTAAGTGCAAAGATTAATCAAGCACAGGCATTTCTTCCTCCCGGAGTAACAATCACTGTAGAGAAAATGAATCCTTCAATTCTACCGGTAATCGGTTATACCCTGGAATATACTGATTCTGCAAAAACAGAAAGTGAAGAAGGTCAGATTGAATTGAGAAAGTTAGCCAACTACACTGTGCGCCCTCTGCTGGGAACTGTTGAAGGCGTAGCAAATGTGCAGGTGATGGGCGGTAAGGCAAAAGAATTCTGGATAATTCTTAAGCCGGAGAAACTTGCATTACTCCGCATTACGCCTCAGAAGATTACAGACGCTTTCGCGAATGCCAACTTCATCCTCAGCAACGGACTAATTAATGACTACCGCCGCATGTATCTTACCATCACAGATGCAAGTACACGAAGCAAGGAAGATCTCGAAAACCTGGTAGTACAAAATGATGGAAAGCGCATTGTATATCTTAAAGATATTGCTTCAATAGAGGTTCACCAAATGGATGAGTTTATAAGAATCAATGCAAATGGCAAGGATGCTGTTTTGGTAAATGTGATCCGGCAGCCGAATGCAAACCTTGTAAGTCTCACTGATAGCATTAAGGAAAAAGTAGTTGAACTGAATAAAATTCTTCCTCATAATGTTGTAATAAAACCTTATTACATCCAATCAGACTTTGTGGATGATTCAATCAAGAGTGTCCGTGATAGCATATTCATTGGATTAATTCTGGCGGTTTTGGTGGTCATAGTTTTTCTGCGCTCGTGGCGCGCCAGCCTGGCACTCATCTGCTGTCTTCCTGTAGTACTTGGCATTTCACTCATTGTCCTTAATGTATTGGGATTTACTCTAAACATCATGACACTGGGTGCGCTGGCAGCTTCTATCGGTTTGATCATTGATGATGCAATCGTAGTAGTAGAACAAATTCACAGGGAAGAAGAAGTGAATAAAGATGGCAATATCAGAGACGAAATAAGTCATGCAATACGATGGTTATTTCCGGCAATGATTGGTTCTTCACTGAGTACAATCGTGATCTTTCTCCCATTCGCATTACTTAGCGGCTTGGCCGGTGCATTCTTTAAAGTACTTGCTGCAACTATGATAATTACGCTCATCGCTTCATTCTTTGTGAGCTGGCTTGCGCTGCCTGTGATTTATATGATGCTTACCCGAAAAAAGAAGCAAGAAAAACTTGTCCCGTTAGCTGATGAATCCGTATTGCAAGAAATTCCTAAAGACAACAGAGTACAATGGGTATTCTTTTTCATGCGCAATGCCTGGATTGCTATCATCACAATTGTAGTTATGATTGCCTCAGTTATCTTGATTATCCCCAATCTACAAACAGGATTTTTACCCGAGATGGATGAAGGTGCGATTGTTCTTGATTATCTGTCGCCGCCGGGAACTTCCCTCGATGAAACAGATAAAATATTGCGGCAGGTGGAAAAAATAATTGTAGATGTTCCTGAGGTAGAAAGCTACTCACGCCGTACAGGAACGCAAATGGGCTTCTTCATTACTGAACCTAATAATGGCGATTACCTGATACAACTTAAAAAGAAACGCAATCGCTCGGTCTATGATGTCATGGATGAATTAAGAGCACGTATTGAAGAATCGCAGCCTGCACTTGAAATAGATTTTGGACAGGTTCTCGGGGATATTCTCGGTGATTTGAGTGGATCGGCTCAACCCATTGAGGTGAAATTGTTTGGGAATGATCCGGAACAAAATCATGAGAAGGCAAAAGAGATTGGCAAGGTGATGGAAAACATAAATGGCATCGCCGATGTATTCAACGGAATTATTATTGCTGGTCCTTCTATCATTGTTGTTCCAAATCAGGAACAACTTGCGAAGTACAATCTCACACCGGCCGATCTGCAAAGGCAGGTTCAGTTACAACTGCAGGGAACAGAAGTAGGAACCCTTCCCGAAAATATACAGTACACTACGATCCGTATGCGTTACCCGAATTCACAAGCAAATAGTTTGGAACGCATAGAGCAAATGGAAATTTTTCTGCCCGATGGTAACATAAGACCGATTAAAGATTTCGCAAACATTCGGCTTGAACCGGGACAAGCTGAAATTGATCGTGAGAATCTGCAACCTTTCGTTGATATTACTGCCAGGCTTGACAACCGTGATTTGGGAAGTGCAATGCAGGAAATACAACAGCAAATAAAAGCCAATGTGCCTCTTGCCCAAGGGCAGCATATTGAATATGGTGGCGATTATCAGCAACAACAAAAATCATTCAGTGAGTTGTTACGAATTTTATTAATGGCAGGTCTTCTTGTGTTCGCAACTTTGCTTTTTATCTTTAAGGATTTAGTTGCCACCACCATTATTCTCGTGCTCTCAGCTTTGAGTATTTCAGGATGTCTTCTTGCACTCTTTATTACGGGAACACCACTGAATGTGGGAAGCTACACCGGTATTATTATGATTGTTGGCATCATTGCAGAAAATGCAGTATTCACTTTTCATCAATTCAGGATGAGCCGCCATTTGATGAATGATCGCGATGCGATTGCAGCCGCCATTGGTTTGCGTATACGACCCAAATTGATGACTGCCGTTGGCGCCATGCTCGCGCTGATGCCATTGGCATTTGGATGGGGAGTTGGTTCGCAATTGCATCAGCCACTTGCCATTGCAGTAATCGGCGGCTTTTGCGTAGGGCTTCTGGTGCTTTTAGTAATTTATCCCAGTGTGCTGAGTGTGTTTTATAAAAGGGAAATAACTTCTGACGAAAAAAATATTATTGCTCAATAAATTTATTTTGACAATTCAGCGGCGCTCATTTCATCTGCAGTATTTGCATTGACTTGTGAAAAGAAATTCCTTCTCTCATTATTGTTTATGCTCTTCGATCATCTCTGTGACATAAATAAAAATGCCTGTATTCATGAGATAATTTTTTGTTTTAATCAGTGCTTGCATGCTCACTAAAGAACTTGTAAAGCTGAACGCCTGCAAAATGATTTCCGAATGAACTGAAATGGTAGTCGTTCTTCATGTACAACTTTTGAGGATCGGTAAGTTCTTTGGCAGGATCATATAAGTTAATGAAAGGCAATTTATTTTCAGCAGTCAACAGTTGGAAGTAATCAAGCACTTTGTTTTCATTCAACAAACTGTCTCCCGAATATTTTCCTTTGAAATAATCCTGTATAGGAATTAAAGAAACAATCATTTGGCAATTTATTTTGTTGCAATCATTGTTTAATCTTTTGAATAGTGATTGGTAGAGAAAAAAAGCTTCATCAAGTTCTGCTCTGCCCTGTTTGAGATAAAGCGGACGATCCCAATCGGCACTGTCTTCAAAACCAAAATTCATCTTGTACATTTCAAAAACATCATCGAATAAACCATAGTTCGAATGCAAATATTTTGTTTGCAGATATTGAAAGAACGAAGAGTGATTCGAAAGATACCAGCCAATTCTTTTCTTGAAAATAAATTGCGGTGTGCTTACATTAAGTGCAGCATCGGAGCCAAGCGTAATAAATTTTTTTGTGTACACTTCACGAATATCATTTGGCGAAGCCATCAAAATAAGGTAGTCGGGTTGAATATCATTTTCATACTTCTCAAACTCCAGCATTTCCTGATCAATAGACCATGCAGGTGAACTGACGTTAATCACTTCAAACTTATTTTTCAAAAATTGATCTGAGTCGAGTTTTGATTGAAGAATGCCAGTGAAAATTTTATTATCAGGATAATCCAGCGCCGCTGTATACGAATCGCCAAGCACAACAATTCTTTTTTTGTTTTTTTTCTTCTCCCATTCATTTCCCCTAAACCCGTAACAATTTGTTCTTAATTCGAATTCGGCTCCGTCTTCATTTTTATTATTCTCACACAAATTGGGATGCACTTTCCAGATTACAAGATCATCCAATGTAAAACCACTGCGTCCGTATTCTCTATGTTTTCTAAAAACAATTTCGAGAGAAACGAAAATGATGGTTGATAGAAGCGCAATGAAAATGATTGCTAGAATAATTTTAAAAAGCAGGAGACGGTTTTTCGAGAACTCTTTTTCTTCAGAAGACATTTGTGAAGTCATCGGGTTGATATTTATGATTTCTTTGTTTAAAATAACTACCTTTTACTTCTACATTTCTTTTTCGTTGTAATGTATCTTTCCTAAAAATGCGCGAGAGCAATGCTATAGGAACAAGAAAAAGAAAAAACAAAACCGAAAGCAAAACTTTTGAATTGAAACTGCCGAGTAATTCGGCAAATTTGAGCCAAACAATTGTAACCCATTTTGCACCCGAGTAAAAAAAAATTGCAAGTGCAAGCAAGCCAAGAGCAACATCATCTGCATATTGCATCTTAAAAACAATTTCGATCAGCATTGCGGCAAGTGCAAGCACAATGATGGTGGAATAAACTTCTTTATGTGTCGGTTGCTTTTTCATTAGTCTAAAGTAAATTCTGTACGCCAATCATCCTTTTCTTTCCAGACTGGCTGTAGCTCTTTTGTGAAAAGAAAATTTTCAATTACCAGATAATCCATTCCTGTTCGCATCAAACATTTGTATGCATCTTCAGGTGTGCAAACAATAGGCTCACCTCGTACATTAAAACTGGTATTAACCACGATACCATAGCCCGTAATTTTTTTAAATTCAGAAATCAATTTCCAGAATGGTTCGTTGGTTTCGCGATGAACGGTTTGTATGCGTGCCGAAAAATCGAGGTGTGTAACAGCAGGAATATCACTGCGCAAAAAATAAAGTTTGTCTTTGAGTGCAAGCGAATCGTAATTATTAGGCAGCGGATTGCAATGAGATTTTTTTACCTGATCAACCAAAAGCATGTAAGGTGAAACTTCATTCAGTTCAAAAAAATTATTGCAGTCTTCTGCTAACACTGCAGGAGCAAATGGTCTGAAACTCTCACGGTATTTTATTTTCAAATTTAATTTTTTCTGCATCTCGGTATTGCGTGCATCACCTAAAATACTTCTGTTACCCAGTGCACGCGGGCCCCACTCCATTCTCCCTTGAAACCAACCAATTACTTTTCCTTCAGCTAAAAATGAAGCTGTCTTCTTTGCAATTTCATCTACAGAATTAAATTGCTCATACACTGCATTAAATTTTTTTGCGGTGTGAAGAATTTCTTTGCTGGAAAATGAAGGCCCCAAATAAGATCCTTGCATTGAATCGTAGTGGTAATTAATCTTTCTTTCATTTCCAAAATGAATATAATAAGCTGCAAGTGCAGCACCCAATGCGCCTCCTGCATCACCTGCAGCAGGTTGAATATAGATCTGCTCAAAAATTTTCTCTCTCTCAATTTTCCCGTTTGCAACACAGTTCAATGCAACACCACCAGCCATACACAGTCTTTTTGCTCCGGTAATTTCTTTTGCATGCCTTGCCATTTTTATTACTGCTTCTTCTGTCACCTGCTGAATTGCAAGAGCGAGATCGCAATATTCTTGTGTGAGTTCCGATTCAGGTTGGCGAACAGGAATTCCAAAAAGTTTTTCCCATTTAGAATCATCCGCCATTTTTAAACCGGTTGCATAATCAAAATATTCCTGATTGAGCCAGATGGAACCGTCGTCTTTTACATCGGTAAGAACAGTGCGAATGAGTGAATGAAATTTTTTTGTGCGCACTGAATTTTCATTTCCATAAGGAGCAAGACCCATCAGTTTATATTCGCCACTGTTAACTTTAAAACCAGTGTAATAAGTAAATGCTGAATAGAGTAAACCAAGTGAATGAGGGAAATGAAGTTCTTTAAGAATAGAAATATCTTTTCCCTTCCCATGGCAAATGGTTGTTGTAGCCCACTCGCCTACTCCATCAATAGTGAGAATAGCTGCATCTTCAAAAGCTGAAGGATAATATGCGCTTGCAGCATGCGAGAGATGATGCTCGGGAAAAAGCAAAGAGACTTTATTTTTTTTGAGATCAGTAATTTCCTTGAGTTCATCAGTAATTAATTTTCGCAGAAACATTTTTTCTTTAATCCATACCGGCATCGACATTAGAAACGATCTAACACCTTTGGGAGCAAATGCATAATATGTTTCAAGTAAGCGTTCAAATTTCAATAGTGGCTTATCGTAAAAAACAATCGCTGAAAGTTTTGATTCATCAATTGCGGCTTCATGCAAACAATATTTTATTGCATTAACAGGAAAACCGGGATCGTGTTTTTTTCGGGTAAATCTTTCTTCCTGTGCTGCAGCAACAATATTTCCGTTCTCAATAATTGCTGCCGCCGAATCGTGATAGAAAGCTGATATGCCAAGAATGTGCATGGGTAATTAAAACAGCGTGTAGATGAATGGAGCTATTGCACTTCCGCCGGCAAAAATAATCAGCACTCCAATTAAGAGCAGCATTACGATCATTGGCAGCAGCCACCATTTTTTTCTTTGCTTCATAAACTGCCAGAGTTCTTTTAAAAATTCCATAGCGGTAAATATAATAGTTGACTTGAATATTGAAGTTTCTTTTAAATAAGAAAAACCGACCTAATGAAATATCATTTCGAAGCTGCAGTTATTTTCTTCCACTACATTTGCAAAAATTTTTGAAATGAAAAATCTGTTGCTGATTTGGAATGCCCTTTTAACAATTGCAATTGCTGTATTACTTTATTTTTATTTCAGTGAAAAGAAAAATATAGTAACCCCGATGAGCACCGATACAATATCAAATGATAGCACTATGGTTTCGACAGGCGGAATTGCTTATGTAAATATTGATTCGCTTGAAAGTAATTACGAACTTTTTTCGTTGAAGAAAAAAGAAATGGAAGCCAAGCAGCAACAATCGCAGAATCTTTTTAATAAAAAGATGAGTGACTTCCAGGATGAATATCAGAAAGCACAACAAGCAGCGGCAATGATGACTCAATCACAATTGGCTTCAACCGAAGAAAGTTTAAAAAACAAGCAAGCTGAATTGCAACAGTTGCAGGATAAACTTCAAAATGATTTTCAAAATCAACTGGATGCTTTTAATATCCAACTCAAAGATTCACTTGATTCTTATTTAAAAGATTATAACAAGGATAAAAAATTCACTTATGTTCTTTCAAACGGCACAGGCAGTTCAATTTTATTTGCCGACTCAACCAATGATATTACTGTTGAAGTGGTAGAGGGAATGAATAAGAGGATGAAGAAATAGTTGTTAGTAGTTAGTCCTTAGTCGCAAGTCTTTAGTCGTTAGAAAAAAGGAACGGCTTAATATTCTAAGAACTTGCTACTAAGGACTAAGGACTTTACCTCAACATCCATTTGTGAACTTATTCAGAAAGAGCAATTCTTTTTCTATTTTTACAAATCAATTCTCAAACATGAATGCAATACTCATTGAACCAAAAGATCAAAAAGAAGAAAAACTACTTAGCGATCTTCTCAAAAAACTTCGGGTGAGTTCAAGAAAATTATCCATTGAAGAGCAGGAAGATTTTGCTCTTGGATTATTGATGAAAGATGCAGATCGCCTAAA
>JBKJNS010000011.1:0-2893 GCA_046593455.1 Chitinophagales bacterium
AGGAGATATGATTCTTGCCGATGCAAGAATTTTTAACACATCGCAGGCGCAGGCAGATGAATCAGCATTGACAGGTGAATCCATGCCTGTTGAAAAAACAGAAAAGATTTTAGAAAAAGATACTTCGCTTGCCGAGCGGGTGAACATGCTTTATAAAGGAACTTATGTTACAAAGGGAAATGCAAAAGCAATTGTTACCGGAACAGGAATGCAAACCGAGCTTGGAAAAATTGCATCAATGGTTCAGTCAGCCGACCAGGCAGTAACACCTCTTGAAAAAAAACTTCAGGAGTTCAGCAAGAAATTAATTATGATAACAATTGCACTTGTCGTAATTATTTTCATTACCGGTCTTTTGTCAGGTGATAAGTTTCTTGAAATCTTGGAAACATCCATAGCGCTTGCTGTGGCTGCAATTCCCGAAGGGCTTGCGATAGTTGCCACATTAGCACTTGCACAGGGAATGATGAAAATGGCAAAGCACAATGTTCTTGTGAAAAAATTAGAAGCTGTTGAAACACTTGGCGGAACAAATATTATTTGCACTGATAAAACAGGAACACTTACCCAAAACATAATTGAAGTAAGTACGATAGTAACAAGCGAAGGAACAATGGAAATAAAGTTGACTCCTTCAACGCGAACAACAGAATTTATTTCTAAGGAAAATTTTTCTGAAAGTAAAAGTTTTCAACTCATCAAAAAAATAGCAGTGTTGTGCAATACTGCTGAACTTGCTGTTAACAATAATGAATTGAAAGAAGTGGGTGACCCGCTTGAAACGGGATTATTAAAATTTGCTTACTGCAATCAAATTGATATTATTCCCTATCGAAATCAATTTCCAAAAATCAAAGAAGAACCTTTCTCCTCTGAAACACGCATTATGGCTACGCTGCACAAAGCAGATGCGAAAAGTTTTGTTGCTGCAAAAGGTGCTGTGGAAGAATTAATAAAATGTTGCAGTTCTATTTTGGTAATGGAAGAAGTAAAAACTTTTGACGAAGCACTTAAAACAAAATGGAAAAATGATTCTGAAAAATTTTCTGCAGCAGGATTACGAATCATAGCAATGGCTTATAAAGATGCTGATGAATCAACAACTGATTTAACAAACAATCTTGTTTTTGTCGGATTGACAGGCATGCTTGACCCGATAAGGGAGGAAGTATTTGCAGCAATTCAGGAATGTAAATCTGCCGGAATAAAAGTGGTGATGATTACAGGCGACCATCCAGCCACTGCAAAAAACATTGCGTTGAAATTGGGTTTGCTCGAAGATGAAAATGAAATTGTAGTTCATGGTAAAGAAATGAATGAGTACGAAACACTTTCGTCAGAGGAAAAGAAAAGATGGTCAGCATCCAAAGTATTTGCTCGCGTTAGTCCCAAACAAAAATTAGATTTAGTGACAGTGCTGCAGGAAGATAAATCGGTGGTAGGCATGACCGGTGACGGAGTGAATGATGCACCGGCTTTAAAGAAATCCGACATCGGAATTGCAATGGGTTTGCGCGGCACACAAGTGACGCAGGAAGTTGCGGATATGATTCTTAAAGATGATTCATTCACTTCCATTGTGATTGCAATAAAACAGGGAAGGATAATTTTTGAAAACATCAGGAAGTTTGTTGTCTTTCTTCTTTCCTGCAATATCAGCGAATTGTTAATCGTGTTTACAGCATCCATATTTAATTTTCATTTCAGCTTGTTTGCGCTCCAGATTTTATACATCAATCTCGTTACCGATGTGTTACCTGCCTTGGCATTAGGGGTTACTGAAGGAAGCGTATCCATCATGAAACAGCCTCCGCGCAATTCCAATGAACCGATAATTGACAGGCAGCGCTGGAAATCAATTTTTGTTTATTCAATAGTAATTGCTGCCTGTACGCTGGGCGCAGCTTTATTTTCTCATTATACCATGCACATATCTGAAGCATGGAATCCGGAACTGTGCAATAACATTTTATTTATCTCACTCATTCTTTGTCAGCTCTGGCATGTTTTAAATATGACAACAGATAACACCAAATCATTTTTTAAATCAGATGTATTCAGGAATAAATATGTTTGGTATGCAACTGTCATTTGTCTTGTGATAACAATCGGAGCATATTTCGTTCCGCCTGTTGCTAAAGTTTTATCGCTGATTCCTCCAAGCTGGCAAGACCTTGCAATTATGTTTGGATTCAGTTTGCTTTCTCTTTTAATTAATCAAATTTTAAAACGGGTAAAAATTATTTTATGAACAAAATATTTCTTATTAAAGCAGCATTATTCACAACATGTTTTTTCTTACGGTTATGAATGGGAGACTTGGTTACCAATTAAAAATAAAGTTTGATCGATAATTCTGTTTCCTTTCAAATAAAATTTATGTTGAAAAATTTTCCTTTATAGAATCAATCAACTTTCATTCACCTTCTCACTTTACAATTACTTTTGAAACGTGAATTACCTCGATGAACTAAATGAAATTCAGCGCGCTGCTGTAACAAATACCGAAGGTCCGGTGATGATTGTTGCCGGTCCGGGCTCAGGGAAAACAAGGGTTCTTACTTACCGCATTGCGCATTTGGTTCAACTCGGTGTTGATCCTTTTAGAATTCTTGCACTCACTTTCACCAACAAAGCGGCGGCAGAAATGCGTGCCCGCGTAGAAAAAATTTGCGGCACCGAAGCGCGCAATCTTTATGTAGGAACTTTTCACTCTGTGTTTGCACGCAACTTAAGATATGAAGCAGAGAAATTGGGATACCCTTCCAACTTCACCATTTATGATACCGATGATTCACGCTCACTCATAAAATCAATTGTGAAAGAAAACGGATTGAATGATACGCTCTACAAACCGAGCATCGTTCACAACAGAATTTCTTCTGCTAAAAAT
>JBKJNS010000136.1:0-2653 GCA_046593455.1 Chitinophagales bacterium
CAAAAACCTAAGTGCAGCAAAACCAATTTGGTTGGAAGATGAAAGTCAGCGCATTGGAACAGTAAACATTCCAAATGAATTGTGGAATCAAATGCGTAATGCAAAAGTGATGTATGTTGAAATTCCTTTTGAAGAAAGATTGAAATACATTGTTGAACACTATGGAAAATTTGATGTTGATGAGTTGATAGCAGCAACACTCAGAATTCAAAAACGATTGGGTGGGTTGGAAACAAAAAATGCAATACAGTTTTTTAGTGAAGGAAATTTTAATGCAGCATTTTCAATTTTACTCAGGTACTACGATAAGTTTTATATGCGTGCAACCGAACTTCGCAAGCAAGAAACCATAGAGCGAATTGCATTTGAGTTTATTCATCCACTATTGATTGCAGAAAGAATTTTAACCATTGAACTGCAATAAGCAATTCAAAATAACTTTACAGTTTGGGAATTCAATTCCCAAATTGTAAAGATTTTCACTTCTTGATTTTCAAAAAAACATTTACACACCCGAATTAAAAAATGCTTAAACAAGCTGAAATAAAACTTACCCAATTCTCCCACGGCGCTGGATGCGGATGCAAGATTGCGCCTGCCGTGCTCGAAGAAATTCTTAAAGATTCTAAAACCAAAACTTCATTTCAAAATCTCTTAGTGGGAAATGAAAGCGGTGACGATGCGGCTGTGTATGAAATGCCCGATGGAAATTGCTTGATCAGCACTACAGATTTTTTTATGCCCATCGTTGATGATGCTTTTGATTTTGGAAGAATTGCAGCAACCAATGCATTGAGTGATGTTTATGCCATGGGCGGAAAACCATTGATGGCTCTGGCAATTCTTGGATTTCCGGTAGAAAAACTTCCGGTTGAAATTGCTCAGGAAATTTTAAGAGGAGGAAAATCAGTTTGTGAAGCAGCAGGAATTCCATTAGCAGGAGGGCATACCATTGATTCAACAGAACCAATTTTTGGTTTGGCAGTGAATGGTTTGGTTCAGAAAAAAAATATAAAACGCAACAACACGGCACATGATGGTGATTTAATTTTTCTTACCAAACCAATTGGAACAGGAATTCTTGCAACCGCATTAAAACGCAAGCTGATTGATGAACGTGCTATTAAACCCGCAGTTGATGTGATGACTACTTTAAATTTAGCTGGAGCAAAATTCGGAGGACTTAATTATGTAAATGCAATGACAGATGTTACAGGATTCGGTTTGCTGGGGCATTTATTAGAAATGTGTGAGGGCAGTAAACTTTCATCCGAAATTTTCTATTCCCAAATAGAATTTATTGATGGCGCCGAACCGCTTGCGAAAAAATTTGTGGCGCCCGATAATACTTTTAGAAACTGGAAAAGCTACGAACCAAAAGTATCCGGCATTGCAGGTGAATCACTGGTTACACTCTGCGATCCGCAAACAAGTGGAGGGCTAATGGTAGCTGTTGATCCAAGTTTTGAAAATGAGTTTGTTAAATTGCTGAAAGAAAACAATCTGGTAAATCACATAAATCCCATTGGCAAGTTTGTTTCTTTAAAAGAGAAATTTGTACAGGTGTTGTTATAGAAAAGTTAAAAACACGAATGCGCAAAACCTTACAGTAGCATTACAAAATCCTTCGCTTCAATTTTCTATTTTCGCCACGCAAATTTTCCAGCCACCAATATCCTATCAATTGTCAGTCAGCGTTACAGGTCTTACTAAAATTTACAGCGGGCAAAAGGCAGTCGACAATATTTCTTTCATTGTAAAGATCGGAGAAGTGCTTGGCTTTCTTGGTCCCAATGGAGCAGGAAAATCAACTACCATGAAAATCATTTCAGGTTTCATTCCTCCAACAGAAGGTAAAGCAGCTGTTTGCAATTTTGATGTAGAGACACAATCAATTGAAGCCAGAAAAAATATTGGTTACCTGCCCGAGAATAATCCGCTATATCCCGATATGTATGTGAAAGAGTTTCTTCATTTCACCGGCAAATTGAATGGTGTAAAAAACAGGAATGCGAGAGTGAAAGAAATGATCGGTATAGTTGGATTGCAGGTTGAACAACGAAAAAAAATTGGTGCACTCTCAAAAGGTTACAGGCAAAGAGTTGGAATTGCGCAGGCACTTTTACATGATCCTAAAGTTTTGATCATGGATGAACCAACATCAGGGCTCGATCCAAATCAATTAGCCGACATAAGAGAATTGATAAAAAATTTAGGAAAGGAAAAAACAGTAATTCTTTCTACGCACATTATGCAGGAAGTGCAGGCAATTTGTAATCGCGTAATTATCATCAACAAGGGAAAACTTGTTGCTGATGATTCGGTAGAGAACTTACAGAGCGGTAATTCAAATGATATTTCAACCAGAGTAACTTTTAAAAATTCAGTTTCGAAAGAAGACCTCAGGAAAATTAATGGAGTTAAGAAAGTTGAAGCGGTGAATGAAAATACATGGCTGCTTCATTCCTCATTTAATAATGAAGAAGAAATTTTTCAATTCGCAGTGCAGCAGAAAAATATAATTAAATCAATGACCAATGAACAACTTGGGTTAGAAGAAATTTTCAAGAGCTTAACAAAAGAGAAATGAAATATTATTGAATGCAGAACACTCGACATTTGAACAATCGAACATGCGAACATTTGAACATGC
>JBKJNS010000152.1:0-4069 GCA_046593455.1 Chitinophagales bacterium
CATCATCGGTGATCGCGGAAACAAATTAAGCGGCGGCGAAAAACAGCGGCTTACCATTGCAAGAGCAGTATTGAAGAATCCTCCGATTTTAATTTTAGATGAAGCCACTTCATCACTCGATACAGAATCAGAACGCTTGGTGCAGGAAGCATTGTATAATTTGATGAAGAACAGAACGAGCATTGTGATTGCGCATCGCCTCTCCACCATTCAAAATGCCGATGAGATTTTGGTGATGCGAAAAGGAGAAATTGCTGAGCGCGGTACGCATGCGCAACTGATTGCAAGTTCGGGTTTGTATAAACGGCTGGTGGATTTGCAGATGATTTGATTGTTGTCGCGAATTATTTCTAATTTTAAAATCAATTTCAAATCATGACAGAGACCAAAATCAAAGAACAACTTCATAAAAAAATTGAAGGATTAGATGCAACCCAACTCACTGAAGTTTATGGTTTGCTTGAAAACTATTTTCAAGACAACGTATTAAATGAGGAATGGGATAATCTTTCCGCTGAAATAAAATCACAGATTGACAACGGAATAAATGAATTGGATTCGGGGAAAGGAATTCCCCATGAATTGGTAATGAAGGAAATCGAAAGTAAATATGGCATCAGAGAGGTTTGAAATTATTTGGTCGCCTCAAGCAAAAAAAGATTTTCTCAATACCCTCGATTATCTTTCTAAAGAATGGAATCCAAAGGTTGTAGATAAACTTGTTAGAGCTACTGATTACATTCTCAACATAATTTCACAAGCACCCAAAACATTTCGAGTCATTAACAAAAAAAGAATGGTGAGAAAATGCAACATTGTCCGGCAGCTTGCTCTCATTTATAGGGTTGAGGGAAACGCAATTCAACTTGTTACATTTTTCGACAATCGGCAAGACCCTAAAAAACTAAAGCGAATAATTCAGCACTTTTAAAAAATCGGTTTGGTACAAACTGAAAACTCTCTATTATCAATTTAGTTTTCATTCCATTTGAAGTTGCATCAACTTTCCGTTACCATCAATTATTCTCCAAAAAATAAAAATTATTTTCAATCAGCTTAAAACCGGTCTGCAGGTACAGGCGATTGCCAATCACATTTGTTTTTTCGGTCTCCAGCATTACGCCGCTTGCATTGGTTTCTTTTGCGAGTTGAACACAACGTTGCAACAAGAGTTTCGAAATTCCTTTTCCTCTGTATTCAGCACTTACAAATAAATCATTGAGCAGCCATAGGCGTTTCATTCTTGTTGAAGAAAAGAGCGGATACAATTGTGCAAAGCCGGTGAGTGTTATAATTTCCTCACCGTGCCTGTCGGCAGTCAGGCTCACAAAAATTATTGACTCGCGATTGTTGATTCTTTCCCCAAGAAAATTTTTCGCTTCATCAACATCAGATTCTTTGTGATAAAATATTCTGTAAGCATTGAACAATTCAGCTAACTGGTCGAGGTCTTCAATTTTTGCTTCACGAATAATCATGCAACTGTTTTTGGTTTCTTCATCCAGATCAAAGATGAAATTGCAGATACAGCCAATCCAAATAAAAATGTGAAACCGAAGAGTGCGAGATATGAAACTACGGTACCTCCATAAGTGAAATCAAGGTCTTTCATTTTGGCATCAATTAAATCTTGGGTTGCGCCTTGTTGTTGTAATTGTTGCAGAGTAAAATCTTTTATGGTGCTACAGAAATCGGGGTTAACAAAATGATTGTAAAGTATAATTTCAATTGTAAATCCTACTGAATAAATCAAACTCATGATGAGCCCGGCACGAAATCCTTCGAGCCAGGTAAGTGTATGCCCGTGACTTCTGCGCTTATAGTAAATTACAATAAAGATCACAACAGAAAAAATAAGTATAGGAAGGTTATTGGTGTATTGCCCTATATCATGCCGGGTAGAATTGTAACCCATAATGTGTTCGAAGAAAATCCAGATAACAGAAAATCCAAGAGCAATGAGTGCGAATTTTATTGTTGGTCGTTTCATAATGCTTGCGGTTTACGATTTATTTTTTTGGTAAGAATAATTTTGGAATGCTAAGATGAAGAAGTTCGGCGAAAATCGGAAGAACTTTTTTTGGAATTTGAAATATATTTTTAATGGCCATTTCATAAAACAAATTAATTGCACTTCTCTCTTAATTTTAATGCATGTATTTACCCAAGATTAATCGTTTAAATGATTTGCCTGCGATAGAGGATTTTATTCGCAAAAATAGTTTTGCAATACTCATTAATCAGGTGGAAGAAAAACCATGGGCCACCCATTTACCTCTTGAATTGGAAGTTAATGAAACGGGAGAAAAAGTTTTATGGGGGCATCTCTCTAAAGCAAACCCGCAATGGAAAAGTTTTAATGATGAAGAGCAGGTGCTTGCAATTTTTCAAGGACCACACTCGTACATTTCTTCATCTTGGTACAATCATGTAAATGTTCCTACTTGGAATTACATCGCCGTTCATGTTTATGGCAAAATAAAATTGATGAATGATGAACTGGTGTATGAGCATTTAAAAAGATTGGTAAATAAATACGAAGTGGTTTCTGAAAATCCGGTTCGTATTGAAACCATGCCACCCGAATATGTAAAAAAGGAAATGAAAGGCATAGTAGGTTTTGAAATCTATATAGAGAAATTGGAAGGCAAATGGAAATTAAGTCAAAACCGTGATAATGAAAATTATCGCAACATTATTCTGGAACTTGAAAAACTGAATGATGTAAATGCTGCTTTGATAGCAGAGGAAATGAAGAAGATAAGGGAAATTTGAAAAACTATTTACAGTACCTTTCATTTTTAACCAAAACATTTACCGCTTAATTTTGTTATCAATTTAAATTTAATGAAAATGAAAACTAACATAGGAATAGCAGATAAAAATTCGAAAGCAGTAGCAACATTGCTCAATAAATTTCTTGCAGACGAGTTTGTGCTTTATACCAAAACACGCATTGCTCATTGGAATATTGAAGGGGATAACTTTATCGAGTTGCACAAACTTTTCGAAAGTCAGTATGAGCAATTAGATGATTTGATTGACGACACTGCTGAACGCATTCGTTCCATCGGGCATTATGCAGTGGGGTCGTTGAGTGATTTCTTAAAACTCACACACCTTACCGAAGAAAAAATAAGTTCGGGCAAACAGAATGAGATCATTGCTGCATTGTTAAATGATCACGAAACTATTGTTCGATTGATGCGCAATGCAATCACAGAAACAGCAGAGAAATATAAAGACCTCGGCACTTCGGATTTTATTACCGGCAAAATGGAAGCCCATGAAAAAATGGCTTGGATGCTTCGTGCTTATCTTGCATAAAAATTTATCTATGAAAACTTACGACACGGTAACAGAAGCAGTGAACGATCTTCAACTGCGTGGCTATACAATTAATTTTAACCTTAAACCCGATTGTGTTGAAAGTGCTGAGAAGCATATTTCAATTCATCCAAAGGATTTTGAGATTGATGAAGTTTACCGCTTTGAAGGTAATAGTGATCCCGGTGATGAAAGTATTGTGTATGCAATCTCATCTGTCAAAGAAAATGTGAAAGGAATTTTGGTGAATGCTTTTGGCACTTATGCCGAAACATTTTCTTCAGAGTTAATTGCAAAGTTGAGCAGTCACATAAAGTAGCAGGGGTTGCATTTTTTTCTTTAAACAAAATCTCCCAGGAGTTGTTACTTGTTCAATGAATATTTTTTGGTTTCGCCGCGATCTGCGGCTCAGTGATAATGCAGGTTTGTTTCATGCATTGAAAGAAGGGAAACCTTTGTTGCCGCTTTTTATTTTCGATTCAAATATTCTTGACGACCTCGATGATAAACAGGATCGCCGCGTAGATTTTATTCATCACTCCCTCGAAGATTTGAACAAGCAACTGATTGCTCTTGGAAGTTCTTTATTGGTAAAGCATGGAAAACCGCTTGAAATTTTTATAAAAATGGTGAAAGAATTTTCAATAGAAAAAGTATTTACCAATCATGATCACGAACCTTATGCCGTGCAACGTGATGAAGAGGTGAAGGGGTTTCTTCAATCGAAAAACATTTCATTTCA
>JBKJNS010000350.1:0-2780 GCA_046593455.1 Chitinophagales bacterium
GTTTAATTAAAGTAAACTATTTGAATACTTTTATTTTGGAAATGAACAGGAGATTGAATAGCATTTGGAAATACCGATACAGTTTGACTTTCAGTATTCGTGGGTTGAATTTCGCTACGACCTTTGCCGCCGCCTTTTTTACCGCCTACTCCTAATCGTAGAGAACAAGACGAAAACAAAATCGCTGCAACAGCGAGTAATAAAAAAGTTGATTTCATAATTTTAATTTTTGTTTAGTTAAAGTAAACTATTTGAACGCATTTATTTTGGAAATGAAACGGGGATTGAATAGTATTTGGTAATGCTGCAACAGTTTGATGCTCAGTATTCTTGGGTTGAATTTCGCTACGACGTTTACCGCCTACTCCTAATGTTAATGAACAAGATGAAAACAAAACAATCGCTGCAGCAGCGAGTACTAAAAAAGTTGGCTTCATGATTTTTTTATTTTAAAGTGAGATTATTAATTCCTCATTTGGAATTATGCAAAGGTGTGATGCTTATTTGTGCTTTACGTTACACAAGTTTGCGATTATGTTACATTATTCACACATTGCCTGCATAAATTTTGATGCAAACAATAGCAGCTAAGTTTTAAACTGATGATTTTTTAAACCAAGGCGAGCTCAATCCATTTGATTGAAAATTGCGGCTTAAAAATTTTTAAAATTGAACAGCAAGAAAACACGCTGTTCACCAGTACTCACGTAAATAGAAGGAGCACTCTCGTAGTTAGTATTTCTTACATACCATAAATATTCATAGCCAATATTGATGCTCTTATAAAGCTTGATGGTAACTCTGGGTCGCAAAATGCTGATTAAATTATCTCCGGGTGTTCCGGCATAAGTATGCAGCCAATAGAAATAATATTCAGCAGCAAGCTGCCCCCATTTAAAATTTAGTGCCGAAAGCATCTTAATTTCTGCTCCACCTGAGTAAGAATAATATTTTAACCCGGGATTCATTAAAGTATCTGATACAAGCACCACTTTTTCATTGCTGCCGCCCAATGGCACAAGTGCAATATGCAGTTCATTTTGAAAACTCGCATTTTTAAAAACAGGCGTGTTTGTTAAAACACCACCACCCAATCCAATGGTACCAATTTCAAAACTATCAGTGTTCCAATAATCATAATGCTGAAATCCACCAATGAGAACCTTCATACGGTGCACGCTGTCAATATTTTTGCCGAACAAAATTCCATCACCAATAACATTGTTTACGACTTTAGAAGTTGATCCTAAATTTAAATCAGTTCTCAACCTAAAGTAGTCGAATGGTTTTCTGAATCTTACTTCAAATGGATTTCCATAAGTAAAATCTAACTTTAACATTGGAGTAACCACGCCGCCATTTGGTTGATTTACACCGGCAGCAACTGTAAGTGAAAGCGGTTCTTTCTGGTAAATTTCTTTTTTCACCACCCTCTTCATTTTTCCCTGCAACAAACGATTAAAGCCTCTCTCGGGATCAACCAATGTTGCAAGCACTTCCCTAAGTGCACGAGCTCCACCGGTTTTTCTATCGTCGAGAATGGAGGAACTTAATCTATAAAGCACCTCACCTAAAAAAATTCCACTTACTGTTGTGTTGATTAAGTCGTTATAGGATGGTTTTGAATTTTCCATAAATAATTCCCACATCAAACTACCGCCCAACACAAAAGGAGTTGATTCAGCAAAACTGTATCCATTTGAACGAGCTGTATTAAAATAAAGACTGCCTGTGTAGGGGTGCAATGAAAAATTTGTTAAAAAATCATCGGTATCCCATTCCCATCCATTGCTAAAATTACTTTTAACTGTTGCAATACTTATGTCGGCATACGGGGCGCTTAATACATACTTATCATAAGACCATATTAAAAAATTAGTTGCCGACACTTCAAAGACTGGAATAAGTATCGAGTACTTTTTGTTGAATTCGGGATCATCATTTCTTAAATAATTTTTGTGCGAAAGTGATAAGGTGTCCTTACCCGGACGTGGCAATGAATCTCTAAATGCCGCCTGCGGTTTTAAAGTTAATGAAGCACTTGCATCAAATTTTGTTTTAGAAAATAAATGCGGTGAAGTAACAAATTGGCTATTATCAAAATTTGATTGGCTATAACCTGCAACCAAATTGCAAATTAAAATTGTTAAAAAAATACCTGTGTAAAATATATTCACGATGTACTTTTAAACCTACCGGTAACTAAAAGCAAAATTCCACTTACCAGAAATATTCCACCGATAATTGGTGACCACTGCACCGGATGATTTTCCTTTTGGTTTATCTGAATTGGGCCTAAATCAACTACATTCTCACTGGTAACAAAGTTGAACCCGGTGATGATCATCATGATTACTCCAATTACAATAAGACCGATTGCTAAGTTTTTCATAAGCTTAAATTTTCTGCTAACTGCAGAGATGAATTAATTAAATTGTTTAAATCTCAAAGGTGAGTTGGAGAGTTGATAGGAGGTTTACACAATTGAAGAAAAATGTTACATCATTCACACTTTTTAAAGTGTGCATTCCAGCTAAAAATTATTTAGCTCTGTCTTTTTCATTTACAGCATTTTCCGAAGCTTCAACATCTCCATCGTAAAATTCAGAATACATCTTTGTAAACTGAGCGCCAAAGAGTACTATCATTGAAGAGTAAGAAGTCCATAAAAGAATAAGTATAACAGCGCCTGCTGCACCATAACCCGAGCCAGGGCTTGCCGTGCCAAAGTAAAAACCCAATAACGATTTACCTATCACAAATAATAATGAAGTAGCAAT
>JBKJNS010000353.1:0-3793 GCA_046593455.1 Chitinophagales bacterium
TTTGCCATTTCGGGGCAACCTTTATTTGCAATGGTTCCTTTTACTGTTGGGCAACGGTCATCTTTATCGGCAATACCATCACCATCGGTATCGGGGCAGCCTTTTAATGCAAGAATACCAGCAACATCGGGGCACAAGTCATCTTCATTCAATAAACCATCTTTATCGTTATCCAGTGGGCAACCCGTTGCATCAACTCTATACCCGGCTTTGGTTCCAAGGCATTTATCATCCATGTCGGCAATGCCATCTTTATCTTCATCGGGGCAACCTTTGAGTGTTGACAGACCTGCAACATCGGGACAACGATCATCTTTATCAGCAATGCCGTCGCCATCTTTATCGGGGCAACCATTTAAAGATTTTGTACCGGCAACATCGGGGCAAGTATCGAGATAATCTGCAACGCCATCTGCATCTTTATCTAAAGGGCAACCCGTTTTATCAACGGTTACACCTGCAGGTGTTTCGGCGCATTTATCATTTCTGTCTGCAACTCCATCACCATCTGCATCTTTTGCTTTTCCAAAATTGAATGTTAATCCAACTTTGTGAAATAAAAACGCATCGTTTTCATTTGCAACTATCCCATCACGCTCATCGCCTGTTGTATATACAAAACACTCCTGTAAATTGAACATTACAGACTGGCCCAGTTTAACATTTACGCCGACACCAAATTCAGGGGCTATGTAATCAATTTTCTTTTCGGTTAGGTCAAGGTTTTTATCGAACAGCATTACACCGGCACCAATAAATAAATAAGGTCTTACTATAGCGTTAGGCCCGGTGATGTTGAAGCGGGCATCAAGGGCACCGGTTGTAAAATTTCTTTTAAACCCTGTACTGTCTCTGTTGTATCCTACTGTTCCTTTATTAAAAGAAAGACTAAGATCAAAGTGACTAGCCATGTAGCGTGAGACCGAAATACCACCAAAGCCATATAGTGCCATGTGATTGCGATAAAAATCGTTACCAAGATCACCCTTGTATTGAGTTGCACCGGCATGAAGGCCTACGTTCCATTTTTTGTCAATGGTTTGTGCACCTGCATTAATTATAAATGCAAATGAGATCAAGAGGAAAAATATTTTTTTAATTGATGGAGAAAGTTTTTTCAATTTGTTTAATTCAATTTTATTTACCTGCTTCCTACAGGCGAGGTGTAACTGAATAATTACACGGCAAAAGTCAAGATTACTACATGCTCAAGCATTACACATTTTCATAAATAAGTTACACAATTCACATATTCTCAGGTGAGAACAAATCTTTGTTAAAGTTGCTGAACCGGTTGCCTTTTAAAATTTGCTTCATTGGTAATTCGCGCAATCAAATAACTTAAAGTTGATTCGGCACCCTGATTAAGGTTGATGTGTTTTTCTTCTAACCCATCATAACAACCACCTGTGCAGGGGTTGTAAATAATTTGATGCAAATGGTTGTTGCCAAGAAACCATGTGAATGCATCATTCATTTTTTGCAAATAGCTTTCTACGTTAAACACAGAATAAAATTTACTCAAAGCTAAAATTGTATAAGCCACATCAATCGGTTGTTCACCAAAATTATTTGAAACCATTCCCTTCAAGTGCCAACCATTATTTGATACCACTTTTATTTTTCCGTTTTTAAAAATATGATTCAACAAAAAATC
The DNA here is from genome assembly GCA_046593455.1 of Chitinophagales bacterium. Classification (GTDB taxonomy): domain Bacteria; phylum Bacteroidota; class Bacteroidia; order Chitinophagales; family UBA10324; genus JAJAYG01. The sequence continues at coordinate 1,658 of JBKJNS010000353.1, forward strand.
GAATGAAGACGACGCAATTGATTTAAATATTTCATTCCCTGTGCTGAGCCATGCATAAAGCAATGCCTCGGGCAACACGCTGTTTGCATAGGTGAGATATTCTTCGAACCATTGCCAGTTTTTATCTGATACACCTCTATATTTTGAAACTAAATTATCGGCCATTAAAATAATCTGCTCCCTTAGTTCAGTATTTGCTTTATAAAGCTCATAAAAACACAAACCTTTAATTGCAAAGGCCATTGCTCTGGGTGAATGAAAAGTTGAAATGTGACTCAATGATTTTTTTATTGCGGTCTCAGCTTTCTTAATAATATCTTTATGAAATAATTTATGATGAGAAATAAATTCTCCCAATGCCCAAACAGCCCTTCCATTTGAATCTTCCAAATTCTCATTGCTATTTTTTTCAAAGAAGTTACCGTGATGATCAACATAATTTAAAAAACTTCCGTTTGGTTGCTGGCAGAGAATAATAAAATTGAGGTAGGTATCAATCAAAGTAAGGTCGGTAATATCACCTGTAATTTCGAAGTGTTTTGTTACAGAAATTAATGCGCGCGCATTATCATCAAGCGTATAGCCCGTTTCAATATCGGGAGTTGCAATATCAGAAAACTGAATCATCCCGGTAGCGGTTGTTAGCTTTTTGATGTGTGTTAGCGAAATTTCTGGTATTGAATATTTTAATGAAATATTTTTCTCAGCAAGGTGCTTCATGCATAATTCAATGTGTGCAATTGCAGAATTTTGCCATGAAGTAGGGCTTATTTTGTGCAAAGCCTTCATTCTCATTTGATACATCAAAGCCGGATCAGCTAATAATTTTATAGTTGCCGTTGCAAGTTGTTTTGAATTTTGAAAATCAAAAATAATTCCGGCACCATCCATCATTTCTTTTGCGTGCGGTATAGGCGTTGAAACAATGGGGCAACCGCATGACATTGCGTAAGCAAAAGTTCCGCTTACAGCCTGATGCGGATTTTTGGAAGTAAAAAGATATATATCGGTGCGCTGCAAATAGGCAAGCAAATCACCGATTGATAAATATTCATTAATAAACCTCACATGATTTTGAAGTTTAAGCTCACCCACTTTTTCAAACAAAAATTCACGATACTTTTCTCCTTCATGCTTTACAATTCCGGGGTGTGTTTTTCCAATTATGAGATAAATTACGTTTGGAAACTCCTTAATAATTGCAGGCAGTGCATCAAGAGCTGTTTCAATACTTTTTCCCGAACTAAGCAAACCGAATGTGGTAAGCACTAAACGGCCTTTTAAAGAATGATTAAATTTTTTGTCATTGTTGTTGAATGAAGAAACCAAGTGCGTTCCATGCTGAATGATGGATATTTTTTCTTTCCTGATATCATAATCGCCTTCTAAAATTTGAGCTGAGTTTTTTGTCATTGCTACCACACTTTGAGAAAGTTCAGCTATTGCTTCCACTACTTTTTTTCGACTGGCATCAGGATTTGGTAGTACTGTGTGAAAGGTGGTGATTACAGGTTTATTAATGGCTGATAAAAAAGGGAGCAGAAAATTTCCGTATTCGCCTCCAAATAATCCAAACTCATGCTGGATAAAAATCATTTTCAGGTTTTTATTGGCATTTAATTCAAAGGCAAGTTGATCATATTGCTCAGGCACTGTTGTACGAAGAATATGTTTCACTTCATTACCATAATCATTTTGCTCTCCGTTTGCTTCAAGTGCACAAACTGTAAGCGAAAAAGATTCACCAAATTTTTCATTAATCGTTTTTATTAAATCATAGCTATAAGTTGCGATGCCACATTCTCTTGGCGGATAAGAGGTGATAAAAAGAATTTCGGGGAGTAAAGATTCTGAATCTGCCAAAGCAATTTCATCAACCAGATTATTATCGGCAACTATTGCGTTTGCTACTCTTACAAAATCTTTAAACAGCATTGAGCTTGCAGAATTTATTATTTTGCTTGTCATTTTTTTATGGTTTTTACTAATTCACTTAATAATTCTTTTATGTTTAGTGAAGCGGTGGCTATTTGTTCATCGGCCGCGCCATAATATATATATAGGGTATCATCAAACAACACTGCGCCGGTGGGGAAAACAACATTGTTTACTTCGCCATTTAATTCCCATTCATAA